>JAUMZX010000069.1 GCA_030527905.1 Cardiobacteriaceae bacterium | reverse complement strand
CTAGAAGAAGCTGCTCATGGGGGATGTTGTTTGAGTTGTGGATGTCGGGGTAATGCAAGCGGTTTGGGTACCTTTTGCAAAGGTCCCGCAGTATATAATCCAGTAAATACCAATTTAAATTTTTTATAATGATATTGCGGTATACGATGCAGCTCATAAATCCAAACTTTGACTATACAATCTGGATTTTATCAATTCATACCTTTTTTCCGTAACAAAAAAAGCGAGGGAAAATCCCCCCGCTTTTTTTGTTTATACAAACTAACTAGCGTTTGCCACCAAAGCCACCAACATACTGGATAGCATTTCCGTTTGAATCCTTACCTTGCATACCGTAAACGCCTCCAATTTCTTCGGCGTTCGGACCATAGAAACGACCTTTCAATTCACCTGAAAGCCCATTTGCTGCATTCACGTTTCCTGAGAAATCACCCGAACCTGCCGCCCAAGAGGCTGAACCACTTAAATTGAGATCTGGTCTTTCCTCAATTACATGACCATTGAGAGTTTCAAACGTATGCAGAATAGCTGGGCTAGTAGTCTCATAATTCAAATTACGTGCACCAAAATCGGCATGGATTTTGTTATGCATAGTGACTTGTGCTGAATTGTAATAGGCATGAGAGATGCCCGTATAATCGGCACTACCCGCAGTAGGCATTTGGCTGGTTAAAGTAGGATTACCAATACTTTGATATCCAACTAAAACATCGCGACGATTTTTCAAATACCCGCTATTAGAATCGCCAAAAAAGTTACCAAAAGTCTGATAACTCCATCCTGCTACTGCAGGATTACGGAAATAAGAAGTCAAATACTGTTGTTTATTATTTACCGCACTCTCATTTGCAAAGAGAATAACCTCATTGAATTCTCTACCGATGGAGCCACCGTAATCCTGTAATTGACCATTTACACGCTTTTTCGTGATTTTATTGATGCCAGCGTCCCTTGGGATATTAGCGTTACCATCAATGGTGCCACTCGTATAAGTAAGGTGGAACCGATTATTGATATCGCGCATCAAGATATAATCATTATCGGTCGTTGAGCTGGTACTACTGCTCCCGCTATTGCTGCTATTACTTCCGCTATTGCTGCTATTATTAGTTGTTGAGGCATTAGGATCTGTATAACCCGCACATTTACTTTTAGCACAGATTTCACTGACAATCCCTGGTTGGTCATAAGCAATGCGATCCGCATTATCAATTTTACCATTCGTATTGTTATCTACAGCAACAACTGTCGGACTATTTTGCTGTCCTTTTTCTGCTATATCTGTTAAAAACTTATTGACTGTTGGATTAGATTGATCTACAACTTTAGGTTCGGTACCTTTAGAAGTAGTAGTATCATCTGTTTTATCTGCAGGTGGGGTTAAAAATCCAACATGATGATCTTCACCAATAAGAGTATCACCGCCACCACACGCGGTCAGCATAGCGACGCTCAGGATGGATAGCATCCATTGCGGTTTCATCAATTTCCGTTGCATAGGTATCTCCATAGAGGTTTTAGGTAAAAAGGGTTAACTTGCGTTAAGGTTAACAATAATACATCAAACAAAACGAAAAGCAAGCACCCACTCTGAGTAGCCAATCTTTCAAGGAAACATAGGAAAACAGCGTCTATTAACGACGTATTTTTTGCACGCTCTCAGTAACAACATAGATAGCTGAACCTATAATGATGCCGACGATAATGGAGAAAATCGTCGTTACAAACCAGGCGGAAAATGCCGCCATCCCTGCTATCAACGAATGCTCAAAATGATGCAGAAAGGCAAGATTTTCTATGCAAAGATGCCCGCCTACAATAAACATGGCAGCTGTTCCAACAATCGACAGGATTTTTAACAATTTTGGCGCAAACCACAATAAGCCTTTACCGACAAGCTGAAGTGGCATGGAGACGTGTGTGCACCAATACAGACCAAGATCATCCATCTTGACAATAAGCGCAACCGTACCGTAAACAGCAATCGTCAGAATGAGCGCGACCGCGATAAGACCTATAATTTGAGTCGCGAGCGGTTGCCCTACAAAAGAGCCCAAGGCAATGACAATAATTTCTGCAGAAAGAATGAAATCTGTCCGAATAGCATTACGAATTTTCTTTTTTTCCAGCGATTGAGAGTCAAGCGCATTTGCCGCCATTCCTTCCTCTTGTGGATTGTCAGGGTGATGTTGGCGGTGTAAAAAATGATGCAAGATTTTCTCTACAACTTCAAAGCAAAGGTATGCTCCTCCAATCATCAGGGCAATAGGAACCAATGCAGGCCATAACGCACTGAGCAGCAAGGCGACTGGAACCAGAATAGCTTTATTGATAAGTGAGCCTTTACTAACTGCCCAGATAATAGGTAATTCACGACTCGCGTGTAACCCTGTCAGCTGATTTGCATTGAGCGCAAGATCATCTCCTAATACGCCAGCAGTTTTTTTTGTTGCGACTTTGGTCATCGCCGCAACATCATCCAACAAAGAGGCTATATCGTCTAATAAAGCAAAAAATCCGCTAGCCATTAATTTTAATCTTCCATTGATGTGATATCTTCGACTATATAAGGATCGCCATAGCCAAAAGAAGCCAGAATTTCCCGCTCAATAGCTTCCATTTGTTCTGCGGCTTCAGGTTCGATATGGTCATACCCTAGTAGGTGAAGAAAGCCATGAACCACGATATGCGCCCAATGCGCTTCCATACTCTTCTTTTGCTCTTTAGCTTCACGATTAACCACTCCTGCGTCAATGACAATATCTCCTAGTAACCGTGGTTCTTCCGGCAAATCCCATTCACAAGGAAAACTCAGGACATTGGTCGCATAGTCTTTACCACGATATTCACGATTCAACTCTCGCATTTCTTCGTCGTCAACCAATCGAATGGTCAGTTCCAACGCACTATCTATTTTCAGTATGCTTTGTGCGCTGTCTAACCAACGTTGTAATCGTCGCTCACTCGGAAAACGTTCGTCGTTTTTTAGGTCTTCAGTTTGATAGTCAATGGTTAATGGGATCATGATGATTTTCCGTTTGGTCTTTAGCGGCATATGCTTCTACGATACGTTGCACTAGAGGGTGACGTACGACATCCTGCGCGGCAAAACGCGTAAAGGAAATGCCTTCAACACCATCTAAAATACGCGCTGCGTGTTTCAGGCCACTTGTGGTATTTTTGGGTAGATCAATTTGTGTAGTATCGCCAGTGATAACAGCGGTAGAGCCAAATCCTAATCGTGTGAGAAACATCTTCATTTGCTCAACTGTTGTATTCTGTGCCTCATCCAGAATAATGAAGGCATCGTTAAGGGTGCGCCCTCGCATAAAGGCGAGAGGAGCAATTTCAATGACACCACGCTCCATCAATTTACTGACGCGTTCATTGCCAAGCATGTCGTTCAGTGCGTCATAGAGTGGGCGCAAATAAGGATCAACTTTCTGTGTCATATCGCCGGGCAGGAAGCCAAGACGCTCCCCTGCTTCCACTGCGGGACGAACGAGGACTAATTTACGCACTTTGTCTTCAGCAAGATAGGATACGGCAGCAGCAACGGCGAGATAGGTTTTTCCGGTTCCTGCGGGACCAATGCCAAAATTTACGGCATGCTCAAAAATGCGGCGCAAATAACGACGTTGGTTAGAACCACGCCCCGTGATAACACCACGCCGTGTTTCAATCCGAATATCTTTTCCTTCGCCCTTAGCGGCAATTTCTCCGGCAAGCGTGGCGCCCGCGTCGCGCAAAGCAAGATGAACATCGTCTTTGTTAAGCACGCCACTTCCTGTTTGCGCATAGAGATTTTCTATAACAAAGCGTGCTTGGGCACAACGACCTTCATCTCCTTCGACCTGAAAAAGATGACCACGACTGTGAATATGAATGCCTAATTGTTCTTCAATAAGACGCAAATGCGCATTCAATTGACCAACCAGCTCACTCAGACGCGTTTGATCCTGAGGAGCAAGTTGAAAGGAAAGGGTATTATTTTCACTCATATTATTAAGCCATATAACGACGCGGCGCACGCTGACTTTCCGCTTCGATGAGCCGCCCCCGTAATGAATTTTTGTAAGCAGCGGTAATAAGCACTTTGGCAAAACGGCCAATTAATGAGGCAGGCGCTTGAAAATTCACGACACGATTATTTTCTGTACGTCCGCAGACTTCTTTACTATTTTTCTTCGAGATTCCATCCACCAACACCCACTGTTCAGTACCGACCATCTCCTCGGAGATTTGGGCAGCCATCTGCATGATACGAGCTTGCAACCGCGCAAGACGCGCTTTTTTAACGTCCATCGGAATGCGGTCAGGCATTGCCGCCGCGGGTGTACCGGGACGAGGGCTATAGATAAAGCTGAAAGAGGTATCGTAGAAAACGTCTTCAATGAGCTGCATGGTCGCTTCAAAATCGGCATCATCTTCTCCGGGAAAACCGATAATGAAATCAGACGAAAAGCTGATATTAGGACGAATTTCGCGCAGTCGTTCCAGTTTAGCCTTATATTCGGCGGCTTTATGACCACGTTTCATCAACGCCAACACTTTATCAGAACCACTTTGTACGGGTAGATGCAGATGGCTAACCAATTGTGGTACTCGACGATACGCCTCAATGAGATTATCACTAAATTCTACTGGATGAGAGGTAGTGAAACGGACGCGATCAATACCGTCAATCGCGGCGACATATTCGATGAGTAGGGCAAGATCTGCGGTATCGCCGTCATACATTTCACCACGGTAAGCATTAACATTCTGTCCGAGCAGATTAATTTCACGAACACCTTGAACCGCCAAGGCTGCGCACTCAGCAATTACATCGTCAAACGGGCGACTGACTTCCTCACCGCGGGTATAAGGAACCACGCAGAAAGTACAGTATTTCGAGCAACCTTCCATAACAGAAACAAACGCGGTTGGGCCTTCGGCGCGCGGTTCGGGCAAATGGTCAAACTTTTCAATTTCTGGAAAGGATACATCCACTACACCATCACGCTTTTCCTGCGCTTCGCTAATCAAATTAGGGAGACGGTGTAGCGTTTGTGGGCCAAAAACGACGTCCACAACAGGCGCACGGCGCCGTAGTTCTTCCCCTTCTTGCGAAGCGACACAGCCGCCAACGGCAATAATAATATGCGGTTTTGCCTCTTTCAGCGGCTTCCAGCGCCCAATTTGTGAGAAAACTTTTTCCTGCGCTTTCTCGCGAATAGAACAGGTATTAAGTAGGAGAATATCGGCTTCTTCTGGCGTCGCGACAGGCGTCACACCGTGAGATACTTTAAGGACAGCCAACATTTTTGACGAGTCATACTCGTTCATCTGGCAGCCATGTGTTTCTATATATACGTGTTTAAGCAGTTGTTGCGTCATAAAGATAATTGTTATACGAATGTAGAATACATTATAGCGGTCTCGCGCATGATTAGATAATGCCAAGACGCTCCAGCGCCTGTTGAATCCCGTTTTCTTCCAATGTACCTGTGACATGCGTTGCGACAGCTTTCAGTTCATCGCACGCATCTCCCATGGCAATGCCGCGACCGACAACACCGAACATTTCCATATCATTCAGTCCATCACCGAATGCCAGCGTTTGTTGAGGGTCAATAGCCAAAATAGAGCAAGCTTCCAGAATGCCACGTGCTTTACTGCCCTCCGCATGTAGAAGATCAACGGCACCAGCATGACTGCGTACCGTTTTATAGCGATTATCATGTTCCGCCATAATCTCCTGCAACGTTGCTTCTTCTGCAACGGGAACCAACACAATCATTTGATGAACATCATGCTCACGGTAATAACTAGGCGCAACGCAGTAGCACGGATAATTCTTTAAAATTCTATGTCCACTACCGCGACTACGTCCCGCCGCCATATGCGTAGCAGAAACAAAAGTAAATTCCCAATCGCGCTTACGAAACGCACGGGACAAACTCTCCAAATCTGATCGTGACAAAGGGTGCGCGCTCAAAACACGCGTACCATAGCGGTTATACTGACCGTTACTCGAAACGACCAATTCAATATCACCATGCGCAACCAAGTTTGCAATCGCAGGTGGCAAGGCGCAATAGCCGCGCCCAGTGGCAATGGCGGGAATAATACCCCGCGCCTTTAACGTAGCGATAGCAGCAAGACTGCTCGGCGGAATGTAATCATTACTATGCTCATAAAGCGTACGGTCAATATCAAAAAAAACCGCGCGAACAGGAATATCCATCACAAAAGTATCTCAAGGTAAATAAGCAAGAACAAAACCGAGCAGAACAGCAGCGCCAACCCAGTTATTATGCGAAAAAGCGCGTGCGCAGCTTTCCCGCGTTAATCGACGTGTGTGCCATAGTTCGAAAGCAAGCAACAAGGCTGCTAACAACACGCCCAAATAATACCAATGGTTCAGCCCAGCCGTAAAACCAGCCAATAATAGAAAAATAAGCACAAGCCCCGACATGGAGGCAAGAAAACGATGTTCATAACCTTGTGCAAAAATAGCGCTGGAATGCAGACCAATCTTCAAATCATCTTCACGATCTACCACCGCATAATACGTATCATATACCAATGCCCAAAAAACGCTGGCCAGAAACAGTAACGCTCCTGACAGCGTAATCCGTCCAAGAATAGCCGTTTGCGCCATAAGAATCGGACTGGCGAAAGCAAATCCCAGAACCAATTGCGGCGTTGGGAAAAAACGTTTGCAGAACGGATAAAACAACGCCAATACGGCACAAATAACCGCAAACAAAATACTTTGCCAATTCAACAACAGTACCAGCCATAAATTCAGCGCTAATAATATGATACCCAATAATAACGCCTCCAACGCGCTGACCGTACCTTTAGCCAGCGGACGCTGTTGCGTCCGTTCCACACGACCATCAAAATGACGATCGGCAAAATCGTTAAACACGCAACCGGCAGAGCGCATGGTCCAAGTACCGAGCAAAATAACGGCTGTGATGAACGCAGGTGGATGCCCCTCTCCCGCCAACCATAGCCCCCATAAACTGCTCCAAGCAAGTAAAAGAGAACCAATCGGACGCTCCAATCGCATTAAATGAGCATAAGCGGTAAGTTTGGTGTAAATCATAGTGCGGTAGTAATCAAGGAAAGGATTAACATAGAATAGCGCCTGTTTCTTTTCAACCAAAGTAAAACTATGAGTCAATACGTATTCACCATGAACCGGGTCAGCAAAGTCGTTCCCGGCGGAAAATTTATTCTGAAAGACATATCCCTCTCTTTCTTTCCGGGCGCAAAAATCGGCATTCTCGGATTAAACGGCGCTGGTAAATCGACCTTGCTAAAAATTATGGCTGGAGTTGATACCGACATACAAGGCGAAGCACGGCCACAACCCGGCATCAGCATTGGTTACCTCCCGCAAGAACCACAACTAGATCCAGCAAAAAACGTGCGAGAAGTTATTGAAGAAGCCATGAGCGACATGAAAGACGTACAAGCTGAGCTGGATGCCGTTTATGCAGCCTACGCCGACCCTGAAGCAGACTTTGATGCACTTGCCGCCAAACAAGCCGAACTGGAAAACAAACTTTCCGCTGGTGGAGGACATGATAACGAACGACGTATGGAAATTGCGGCTGATGCTTTGCGGTTACCCCCGTGGGAACAAAACATTGCAACACTATCTGGGGGCGAAAAACGCCGCGTTGCGCTATGCAGACTCCTACTGTCCAATCCTGACATGCTACTTTTGGACGAACCGACCAACCACTTGGATGCAGAATCGATTGCTTGGCTGGAACGTTACCTACACGATTTCCCTGGCACCGTAGTTGCCGTAACGCACGACCGCTATTTCCTTGATAATGTTGCAGGTTGGATACTCGAACTTGACCGGGGCGAAGGCATCCCCTACCAAGGTAACTACTCCTCCTGGCTGGAACAAAAAGAAAAACGACTGGCTGCCGAAGAAAAACAAGAATCCGCCCACCGTCGTGCCCTCAAACAAGAACTCGAATGGGTTCGCAACAACCCGAAAGGACGCCATAGCAAAAACAAAGCGCGCCTTGCCCACTTTGACGAACTTGCCGGCAAAGAATTTCAAAAACGAGCAGAGACGCAGGAAATCTATATTCCACCAGGCGAACGGCTGGGAGAAAAAGTCATCATTGCCGAACATCTGGCTAAAGGCTACGCGCACAAAGCATTATATGAAGACCTCAGTTTCAACCTCCCAACTGGCGCTATCTTAGGCATCATCGGTCCGAATGGTGCGGGAAAATCGACCCTATTTAATATCCTTGCCAACAAAGACACGCCAGACGCAGGTAATGTGGAAATTGGTGAAACCGTGCAAATCGCCTTCGTTGACCAATCACGCGACGCACTGGACGGCAACAAAACTGTATGGGAAGAAGTTTCAGACGGATTGGACAACATCATCGTCGGCAGCTACACCATTCCTAGCCGTGCTTACCTAGGTCGCTTTAACTTTAGAGGTGCAGATCAGCAAAAACGCGTGGGTGACCTTTCGGGAGGAGAGCGCAACCGTTTACATCTTGCCAAACTTTTAAAAAGCGGCGGCAACGTTCTACTTCTTGACGAACCGACCAACGACCTTGACGTAGAAACCCTCCGCGCACTGGAAGAAGCAATTCTCGCCTTCCCGGGGTCAGCCCTTATCATCTCGCATGACCGCTGGTTCCTCGACCGCGTCGCGACCCACATTCTGGCTTTCGAAGGGGATTCCCAAGTAACCTTCTTTTCCGGAACCTATTCAGAATACGAAGCTGACCGTAAAAAACGACTTGGCGATGTGGCTGATCAGCCACATCGCATCAAATACAAACGGATTTCCTAAATTCTTGTTCCATATCCCGCCATCAGGCGGGATATTTTTACATCAACGTCATAGCATGATGTCCAATATCATCGTTGAACGCTGCGTTGCGCTTGAAGATGCAAAGGACAAGTAGTTTTTCCAGCCGCTACAAACTGCAAGTAGCTTATTTGTGTTACACAAGAGCTGGTTACCCTGCGACATCGTACTCAGAGCCTTAGTAGTCGCATCCACCAAAGCTGCATCACGTCAGACTGGATTAGCACAGGCGCAACAGCGCGCATAAGTTTCCCTTCTATTGTAAAAAACACATTCACGTTGATCAGGACATCACAACCCTAAAAAAGACAAGTGCGAAACTTTTGCTTGCATCTGTAAAGCGATACAAAAAAGATGGGCACAAACAACTGGCGCCCCGTCAACAGCACACAGCTCATACATACCTCCAGAAAAATGCCTAACTACAACCTGTCACTATCATTGAAAAGAAGAAAATCCATTCTTGCATTCACGTATGGAATGAACATCATTGTGCTATATCGAGACCTTTGCAAAAGGTTCCCAAACCGCTTTACATTACCCCGACATCCACAACTCAAACAACATCCTCATGAGCAGCTTCTTCCAGCAAACCGCACACGCCATGAACAACCGCCATATTGACCGATTTCCGCTGCTCAAAATCGAACACATCATCGACTGG
>JAUMZX010000068.1 GCA_030527905.1 Cardiobacteriaceae bacterium | reverse complement strand
GAAGAAGGCTACATTGAGAAGCGCCACATCACCCCGGCGAACGCCCACGAAAGCAAACACCTTGCGCCGCTATTGGCAGGCGCGAAAGCAAACGCTACCGTCTATGCGGACAAAGGCTACGACAGCAAAGCCAACCAAGAACAACTGCAAGAGCGCAGACTCATTGACGGCATCATGCGCAAAGGCAAGCAGGGAATCGCCCAGATATTGGGTGGTTCAAGGATGATGATGCAAGAAAATGAGCAGAAAACAGGTTCATTTGTGTTTAAAAATGAATGCGTGGATGAGTTGGAGGGTTTTGCATAGGTCTCGATTTATGAACTACTTGCAGCACTTACAACCGCTTACTTAGTCTCTAGCCATGATGTTTATACGCCTATTGCGCCCATACTTTCTGTATGCCCGTCAATTGATACGTACTTTTCTGTGCCTATGCTTTAAGTACGGCACTTTTTTACTGCGTGCCTATATGACGCTGTGCTCTAAGTGCCAGCTTAACCCCGTATGTCGCCGTATTGCGTTGTCAGCAGCATACTGCACGGTTTCTGCGCTAGCATAAAGGTCTAGAGTACGTTTGCTGCGGGTAATGCCGGTATAAAGTAATTCACGCGAGAGCAGACGTTCGTTCCCATCACCAACTGCCAATGCGACATGCGCATATTCAGAGCCTTGTGATTTATGAATACTCAACGCGTAGGCATCCGTTAACGTAGCTGGATTGAGGCGCGACAAAGGTACGGGAGCGCGATCCGGTAAATGGAGCAATAAGCCATGCGGGCTGTCGAGGCAAATTCCCGTATCACCATTGTAGAGTTGTTGTTGATGATCATTTTCCAGAATCATCAGCGGTAAACCATGGTAATACTCAAGTGCTGTATTGAGGTTTTGTGCGCGTTGATGCAAGAGACGCAATGCCGCGTTGATACGTTGTGTTCCTAAGGGACCATGATGTCCAGCGCAAAGAATACGATATTCATCAAATGCTGCGAGTATTTTTTGTGGCGTTGTGTGGCTTTCTTGTAGTGCCGCAAGATAAGGCGCATAAGGCGCAAAAAGTTGTCGATAACGGTCTTGTTCGGGGTTTGCATACCAATGGATGTTATCGGTTGCATACGTGAGTATTTCTAATAAGCGCGCGCCACATGCTTCATCACTACTCAGGCAGCGCGCCAGTTGACCAATACCACTGTCCGCACTAAAACGGCGGCTTTCACGTAACGTGATGCGATGGGTTTGTAAGGATGGGTGATGGCTGAGGTCATGCAAAATAGCGCCCGGGTCAACAGCCGCCAATTGGTCGGCATCCCCAAGGAGAATCAGCCGTGTTTGCGCCGAGGTTGCCGCAAAGAGCGCTTGCGCCAATTCCAGAGAAAGCATGGAAGCTTCATCAATGATGATGAGGTCATAGGGCAACAGCTGCGTTGCTTGATATTGCGCTTCGCCATTGTGATTCATGCCTAAGAGGCGATGTAGCGTCTGAGCACGATTTAAGGCGTGGCTAATGGCATTTCGCTCGCTTTCGTTCAGGTCAGCACACGCTCGACTAAGGCTTTCTTCCATTCGTTTTGCGGCTTTTCCCGTGGGGGCAGCAAGCGCAATGCGATATTCAGGATGGGCACGCATACTGGCTGCAATAAGCCGCGCCAGTGTGTAGGTTTTGCCTGTCCCAGGACCACCATTAATCAGGGTGAGGTGCTGACTGGCAGCAAGGCGAATGGCTTCTTTTTGTTCAGCCCGAAGGCTTTCATCCGCGATGTCGTCAATGCTAACCGGTACGCTGGTTTGCGTCAGACGCTGCCGAATACTGTGCGCCAGTTGGGCTTCTTTATGGTAGTTACGGTGATACCAAAGACGGTTATCACGCCAGACAAGCGGAGTAGCCGTACTGCCATCTCCCAGTAAATCGGTTGCGCTGAGCCTTGTAATATCATCAACAAGGCTTTCTTCGTTTTCTATTAATGTGTCGCCGTTTTCGTGCGCCTGTTGTAACGCAGTGAACAGGCGTGCCAGCGTGTCGCTGTGTTCGGGGTAGCCGCTTTGGTTAGCGAGATAGTGGGCAAGGTGGTTCATTGCTGGTAACCAAGCAGTTGATCAAGTTCAAGGATAAAATCCGTAGAAAAGCGCCAGCCAAGGCTGCCTAGGTTTGCATTATCTGGTCGAATGCCACGCAAATACAGGTATTCAATGCCACCAAGGTGATGTTCTGGCGCATAGTCGGTTAGACGGGTTTTCAATAAACGGTGTAGTGCGATCTGATAAAGCGCACCTTGAAGCCAATAATGATGGTCATCCATCGCACGATGCAAGGCTTCTTGCCGGTAGTCTGTGATTTGGTCGCCAAGATGGTTGGATTTGTAATCCAAAATGTAGTAGCGGTTATCGTGCTGGTAGGTTAGGTCTATTTCCCCACGTATGTAGCGGTACAGTTTTTTGCTGTCTCGCAGGTTAACGGCTTTGTTTTCCGCCGCAAAAAGCTGGTTAATGCGCGCCATATTCAGCGGTTGTCGGTCATCAATGCCAAGGCTAAAGCCCAGTTCATTCTGATGCATACCGCGTTTGCAGGTCGCAAGGTCGATGCCGCTCTGTGGGCAACGGCTAGCAAAGATATCCGTCAGCCACGCTATACAGGCGTTAAGCGTGGCTTCATTCAAGGGAATTTGCCAGTACGTCGCTTGTTGTTTCAGTTGACGTAACCAGTCATGCCGATTGTCACTGTGCAATTTTTCTAGGACAGCATGCAGGAAGCTACCTGCTGCCGTACCACGAGGGAAACTGTAACGTATTTCCGCATCTAGCGGCGTCGTTACTGCAGTCTGCGCCTCAGCAACGGCATAGTCTGCCAAGTCAACATCGGGCATGCTTTCGATGCCTTCGCGTAGTAGCGCGCTGAAGCTGGTGCGCTGCCAGCCGTAATAACGTGTCTTTTCCCACGGTTGGCCGTTCGGGGTCGTGTTATATGCGTCATCGTGGATAGGGGCTTTGAGGATAAGCGCGTCTTGCTTGAGCTGGTTAACAGGGTCAGTAAGATACTGGCTGTGCGGGCTGTTCTCCCGACTGTTAAAGAGCGTCTCTGTGCTTTTTTCCCCATTTTTATTACGATGCGCCACGAAGAGCAAATCTTCCGCGCGCGTCAGTCCAACATAGAGTAAGCGAGCTTTTTCTTCTTGTTCTTTCTGCTGATTATGTTGGCAGGTATCCTCATCCGGTTTAAGCGGACTAAGACGCGGCTTTTCTCCTTCGTATGTTTGATACAGTTTGATAGGGCTATTGTCCGTTCCCCTATTTCTCCCCGTCGCCAAAATAACTACTGGTGACTGTAAGCCTTTCGCTTTGTGAATAGTAAGCAGGCGAACGGCATCTTTCCCCGGCAACGGCGGCACGATAGCCCATTCAGCTTCTGGTGGTGCGGCAAGTTGCGCTTGCCACCATTGGTAAAAGATAGCAGGGCGCTGTCTTGGCGCATGTTCTGCCAGTATTTGTTGAATGTGTCGTAAGTCCAATAGGTAACGTAGGCACTCTGGCGCCGGATAGGCTGCCAACGTTTGCCAAATGCTGTGTTGTGGATGATCCAATAACGGCGTAATCGCCGCCAAAAGGCCATAAGGCTGCCATTGCTCGCGGGCACGGTACAAGCTGTCGCGTAAGCTAGTTAGTGTCAGCTCGTCTTTTTCCGCCGTCATTTCCCCCTGTTCAATGCCCGCAAGACGATCAAGCGCTGCTTGGCTGCGCCCGTAATAAATACCTGATAAGAGACGATTGAGGCTGTCGCTACGTTGTGGCGTGAGGATAGCAGCAAGCAAGTCGGCAAAAGCATGCGCTACAGCGCCCTGAAAAAGGTTTTCGTCGGTTTGTAATTCGCTGTCAATACCATAGGTATGCAATGCCGTTTGTAAGGTTTTTAAGCTGTTATTACTGCGCATCAAGACTTGAATGTCGCTTGCTTTCAAACGACTGATACTACCGTCTGCTTGCTTGCGCCCATACGGACTGCTATCGGCTATCAAACGGTCAATCAATGCGGCAATAACGTCTGTTTCATCTGGGGTATTGTTACCGCTATCAAACCAGATAAGCGGTGCCGCAATAGATTTGCCTTGTATATCACACAGCTGCCCTTCCTCTTTGACCGCTTCAGCCACCTGATACGCAATGTTATCGCCAAGGTGCGCGTTATTCTCCTGCGTATAGTGTTCGTTAAGCGCATTGATGAGCGCCTTGCTACTACGGCGATTAGTCAAGAGTTGCTGTTGTTCTTCTGTACGAAAATATTGTTTGAGGTGGTTATAGTTAGCGACATTTCCTCCGCGAAAGCCGTAAATAGCCTGCTTGGGATCGCCAACCAAAAGAAGGAAGGAATCTTTGTCATCTGCTCGCAGATAGATATGTTCGATAAGCGCTGCTTGCTCGCTGTTGAGGTCCTGCGATTCATCGACCAACAGCGCGCGATAGCGATGTACAATGTAACGCGCCAGCGCAATGCCCCCCTCACCTGCCAGCGCCCGATTCAGGTGGGCAATCTTCTCGCTGAATGTCGTTTCGCCGCGCGCTTCCAAAGCATGCGGCAGTTGCTCGCGAACGTTTTCCAGCAAGCGCGCGGTTGTCGCGGCTTGGAGCAAATCCAAGCCTTGTTGTTGCGCTGCCCTACTGGCTAGTAAACGGCTCAACAGTTGGGTGAGCGGGTGGGCATAATACTCGGCCAGTAGCGCATCGTGATTTTTTTTGAAATTGGGTTCGGCAATCCCTTTCGCCAGTTTTTCCGTATCTTCATTTAACGGCAGATCATGTTTCAATTGATGCAGAAAAGTTGGCAAATGTTCACGCCGCTTGTACCACGCAGCACCTTTCTTGACCGCATCGCTGAATGCAGCGCCATTGATGAAACGCTGCCAATCTTCAATGAGACCAGCATCCTCCGCTGCTGCTAGCTGCCCCAGTAAATCCTGATGCTGTGCATGATCAAAGTCAGGCAGCGTAACCGTCGCAATAGGCGTATGACTGTGTTGCCCTATCTTTTTCGCCACGGATAGATAAGCGTTACTGTCATACTGCTTACCGCTAACGAGCAAGCGTTCATAAAGCTCAGGAAAACGCACGGCGTATTCATGCCGCACCTGCCGCAAGTTATCGTGCAGCGTTTCACCAAGCGCATCGCTGTTTTCGTTAATTTGCAGACGTTCATCACTGCCTGTCTCCAACGAAAACTCTGCTAACCAACGCTGACACAAGCTATCGATGGTACCAA
Source organism: Cardiobacteriaceae bacterium (assembly GCA_030527905.1). Lineage (GTDB taxonomy): Bacteria > Pseudomonadota > Gammaproteobacteria > Cardiobacteriales > Cardiobacteriaceae > Cardiobacterium. The sequence goes on along the minus strand of JAUMZX010000068.1, from coordinate 4,274 downwards.
TAAACAACTCATCAAGCCGATTCTGCAACAATTCCGTACGGGTCATCACCTGAATCAGTCCGTCTAATCCGCCATCGCCAATCGCGTGCAGCACGAGATGACGATTAATCACATCATCTTCAGCATGCTCATCCAATAAAGCCTGCAAACGCGCGGCAAGCCCGTCATCATCATAAAGAAACGTCGCATCTTCACTATAACGCCGCGCAATCCGTTTAAGACATTCGCGAAAATCATACAGTCGCGTTTGAACGCGATGCTGCATCTCAGCCGCTGCCTTACGGGTAAAGGTCGTGGCAATAATATCGCGCGGTTCCAGCCCCCGTTCAATCAGAAGGCGCAGAATAATACCGGTGAGCGTCCAAGTTTTGCCGGTACCAGCAGAAGCTTCAATCAGAACGCGCCCGCGCAGAGGAATCGTTAAAGCAGGTGTTGTCATAACGCTATGATACGGCGATTTAACGCCAATAAGCTATACTGTTGCTTTCTTTACAACCTATCCTGATGAACATCCTTCTTACCCCGTGGCAGCACGAACACACCAGCCCTCTTAATTACAGGCTCAATAGCGTACAAGCCTCCTTTACCCGCACGCCATACGAATGGCTGCTGGATAACGGTTTTACCGCCACGCAACTCCCCGTAACCATTCTGGCAGACGACGTTCCTATCGGCTTTTTTATCCTAGACTCAGGCACAGACAAACAACCCTATACCGATAACCCGCATGCCCTACTCTTGCGCTCCATGTCGATGAATCCCGCGTGGCAAGGGCGCGGTCTGGCAAAACAGGCATTAGCTCCTATAAAACTAAGCGCGCTGATAGCCTCACGCTTCCCCGAAGCAAACGAAATCATTCTAGGCGTTAACCAACGCAATACACCGGCACACCGCTTATATCTTGCCTGCGGATTCTGTGATACAGGACGCACCTACATGGGGATACAAGAATTACAGTATGTCCTCAGCCTACCGCTTCCCTGATATTAAACCAATGAAGTTCACATGAAATTATCCCTAGCACCCTATCAAAAAGGCCATAGCAATGCTCTGGATTACTGTCTTGATGCCGTACAGTCCACCTACACCCGCATTCCCGCCCAATGGCTACAAAGCAGCGACCTTATCCCTGAACAACACCCCATCACTATCCTGTACGAACAAACGCCTATCGGCTTCTTCATCTTGGATAAGAGCGAACACAAACGTGCATACACTGACAACCCGCACGCCCTACTCTTTCGCTCCATGTCCATTAATCCCAGCCGGCAGGGACGCGGACTGGCGAAAGAAACCCTAAAAACAGCGCGACTGCGTACCTTCATTGCCACACACCTTCCTGATGCTGATGAAATCGTCCTCGGCGTTTACCCGCAAAATACTGCTGCCCTAGCACGCTATCTCGCCAGCGGCTTTCATGATACTGGTCGCACACTGATGGGGCGTAGCGGTATCCAACACATCCTTAGTCAATCATTGTGCGTCGTCTAATCCTTATTCCGCGCGACGCATTACCTACAGAAAACGTCTTCGGCCTTGACCTAAACCCAGCAGATTACCGGCGTTACCTAGGCCAGACACGTCATGCGCTCTATTGGGACGCCACACACGGACTCTACCCTAACGCCTTTGCCGCCCTAGCTGCCACCCTTGCCGACGGTTGTAACTTACATCTACATCTCCCCGAACACTATCCCGCTGCCGACCCCGACCATTTCCGCCTCGCTGATTACGGTACAGACCTCAGCACCTGTCACAACCACTTCAACCGCCGCTTAAAACACTTCATCAGCCAAAATAGCGATACAGAAGGCATCAGCACCAACCAAGACAATATCGAACACTGCCACCAACCGCAAATCATCCTTGGACGGCGCGGTCGTGGCAAAACAACGCGACTGGCGGACAAAATCCAATGGCTTGGTGCCGTACGCATCCTCATCATCACACCTTACCGTAGCAATCTGGAACGATTACGCGCGCTTTTGCCGCCGAATACATTACACACCTACCTACCACCCGATGACGCGCTCAATCGACTGCCGCCTGCCGACCACCTCATCATCGACGAAGCGGCAGCTATCCCACCTGCCCAACTACTTGCACTCACCACGCACTATCCCGCTTACACCCTCGCCAGCAGCGAAGACGGATACGAAGGCGACGGACGCCGCTTCAGCTTACACACCCTACCACTACTTATCGCTCGCGACGCCGCCCTCATCTATCGTCACCAACATGCCTTGCGCCATGCCCACCAAGACAGCCTTGAGCAACTGCTTGACAACACCTTTCTCCTACAACCAGAACTTCCCGCCGCCGTAGCACCACAACGCATCTACCGCGTCGCACACACAACATACGCGCACAACGAAAAACTCCTGCGCGCCATCTACGCCCTGCTCCATCAGGCGCACTACCGCACCAGCCCCGAAGACCTTAAACGCCTGCTTGACCTCCCCAAACAAAGCCTCTACATCGCCGCAAACGCCAACCATATTACTGGCGTACTGCACATACTGCATGAAACACCATTACCCTACGCGCTTGCTCAAGCCGTACAACGCGGAGAACGTCGACCACAAGGACGCTTACTCATACAACAACTCTTACAACGGACACAGAACCCCTATTGGAACCAAACGATTGCCCGCATCAGTCGCATTGCAGTTCACCCTGAACAACGTCGTCAAGGCATCGCCGCAGCCCTCATTAACACCGCACTGAAAGACATCACTACCCCGCTTGGCGTCAGCTACAAACACCGTGACGACCTTGCCGCCTTCTGGCAAGCACTCGCATTTACCGAAATCCACCGCAGCCCCAGTGGGCACAGCCTGCGTTTACATCAATAAAATTTCCTTGCTCACCACCCAGCGTTTACTCGCATCAGCCGCATTGCGGTTCACCCTGAACAACGTCGCAGCCCTTATTAACATCGCGCTGAAAGACGCCACTACCCCGCTTGGCGTCAGCTATAAACACCGTGACGACCTTGCCGCCTTCTGGCAAGCACTCGCATTTACCGAAATCCACCGCAGCCCCAGTGGACACAGCCTGCGCCTACAAAAATCAATGCTATACTCATCCCTTATCTCACTACCCCAACAACCATGAAGCAAACCTTACTTGTAAGAATTAATCGCGTTGTTTACACTTTTCCTTTTTGCATGGGTGCCCAATTTTGGACATTTTTAGCTATTGTCAAGAATGCCAAAGGCACGACAAAGTCGCATGGTTCTTGATGGTAGCTAAAAATTCCTAAAAAATCCTTTATGCAAAAAATAAAAGCAAACAAATCTCAAAAATGTAAACAACGCTCCGATTTCCTACACCTTACTTATTACCGGCGCATCAACTGGACTCGGCGCAGCAATCGCCCGCCGCATGGCAACACGCGGCAACTGCCTCATTCTGGTCGCCCGTAACATAGCGCGTTTACAAGAAACGGCGGAAGCTTGTCGCCAAGCAGGCGCTAACGATGTCCACATCCACGCGATTGATCTTAGTGATAGCGACGCTGTCGCAGCATGGTTGCCGACCTTGCCAGCCATAGACGTTCTCATCAACAACGCCGGATATGGCATTTTCAAACCTGCCTTAGACTGCAGCAATGCAGAAACCGCTGCCCTCTTTCAACTGAATACCCTTGCGATGATACAGCTCACCCAAGGCATTGCACCGGCAATGGTAGCGAAAGGACGCGGGCACATCATCTTCATCGCTTCACAAGCAGGCAAAATCGCCACCCCAAAATCTGCCATCTATGCAGCCAGCAAACACGCTATCCTAGGCTACGCCAATGCTTTACGCCTTGAACTCAAACCAAGCGGCGTTATCGTAACCACCGTCAATCCCGGCCCAATGGAAACGCCCTTCTTCGATAGCGCAGACCCCGATGGTAGCTATCGCAAAAAACTCGGCCAGTACTGGCTACTCAATCCAGAAAATATCGCCGCATTAACCTGCGCGGCGATTGGCAAAAACGTCCGCGAAATCAACCGACCACGTTTGATGAACCTTGCCACCAATCTATATCCGCTCCTGCCCCGCCTTGGTGACTGGCTTACCGTAAAATTTTTTGACCGCAAATAAACCATAATCTCCAACCACGCTTCCCTTCCTCAAAAGTTTTGTTTCCGTACTGTGAGACCTGTGCAAAACCCTCCAACTCATCCACGCATTCATTTTTCAACACAAATGAGCCTGTTTTCTGCTTATTTTCTTGCATCATCATCCCTGAACCACCCAATATCTGGGCGATTCCCCGCCTT
>JAUMZX010000067.1 GCA_030527905.1 Cardiobacteriaceae bacterium | reverse complement strand
GTGGATGTCGGGGTAATGTAAGCGGTTTGGGGACCTTTTGCAAAGGTCTCAAAGTATTAGCGGAATACGGGTGTTATCTACTATGTTTCAGGCGGAATCAATTGTAGCTATGATGTGTACGCAAATATTCGATTAATGCAGCAATGTTGGGGTCTTGGTCGTTAATACCATGAAATAAACGATCCAGAATATCAGGATCTTGATATTCCAGTAGACGAGCAAAGGCTTGTTGTTGTGCTGGCGTCGCGTTAGGGTAATCGGTATGCAAATAAGATTGCAGTACGATGTCCAATTCTTTTATTCCGCGCCGCGATAACCATGCTAGTTTGGCGTTCATTTACGCTATTCTCCTTGAATTCATTGTCCGATGATGACCTTAAAATGCTACAATAATATCAATCTATTCACAGGTATCAACAGGAATATACATAATGATTGATGATTCCATGATATTAAAAGTGTCCGGGAATGATGCGAGAACTTTCCTTCAAGGCCAATTGACGTGTGATATGGGAGTCCTCGCTGAAGGTCGGTGGACTTTTGCGGCTTATTGTTCGCCGCAAGGAAGAGTATTAGCTTTCCTTTGGGTGTTTCCTTGGAATGACGGGATATTGTTACGTTTACCGCGTTCTGTTTCTAATATTTTTCTTGTACAAATCCGTAAATATGTTTTACGCAGCGATGTAGTATTTACAGAAACTACATTATGTTTTTCTGTATGTGAGAGCGGAAAATCAACTGAAAAGCAAAGTATGATTCAAGAAAATGAAAAGGTATGGATTGATGGTATTGCGGGGATCAGACCTTTTTTAAGTGAGAATAAAGGTACGGAAGTATTACCTGTAGAAGCTTTTTATGCCGCACGTATTCGTGCGGGGATTCCTGAAATCTATGCCGACACAAGTGGCTTATTTTTGCCACAAATGTTAAATATGGAAGCAATTCATGGCGTAAGCTTCAGCAAAGGATGTTACGTCGGGCAAGAAGTTGTTGCACGTAATGAATACAAAACGCGCTTGCATCGTCATCTTGCTATTGCTGAGACTACAGAATTTTCTACGGGGCAACGTGCGCTTTACGCTAAAGACAAATTCGCCGGCATAATTCTTGATTATGGTAAAGACCCGACAGGGGGCGCCGTGATACAAGCCGTGATTGAAGATCGTTATCTTGATAAGCCGTTACATGTACGCGATAGCGAACAGATGTTGTCATTTCATTTGCAACAGAAGAGTCAACGCAAGCTGTAGATACATTACATATAGACAACCTGAGTGAAACTCATATTTTTCAATATATTGTGAAATATGGCAGTATGCAATATGTAGGGGAACCGCTATAATTAGTGCTTTCTTACACTGGAGTCTTATATGGATAAAACTACTATCATTGGTGCCGTAATTGGTTTCTTGGCTGGTGGTGGACTAGTCTGGATTTTAGGTGGCCGTCAAAATGGCGAACAATGGGAAGAGGAAACGGCCGCCCTGCGCAAGGAATGCGAGGCACTAAAGAAATCTTTTGCAGATTACCGTAATAATGTTAGTAATCACTTTGCTAAAACTGCAGATGCTGTCGATCAATTAACGGATAGCTACAAAAATGTATTTAACCACCTCAGCGAAGGCGCGCAATCCTTAATGGATAAAGAGGCTTTGCAGCTGCAATTGGAAAAACGGCAAGGTAAATCAGTAACACTTTCCTATTTGGTACAGGCGCAAGAAACCACAGATAAGGAAAATGAGAACAAAATAGATGCAAATAAACCAGCGGCAGGAGCGGTAAACACCCCAGCAAAGTCCATGCCTGCGAGTAAGGCATCAGATATGGAAAAGCCTGTGGCAAGTGAAGCTGCAAAGGTTAACGTTGGAGCGCCAAAAGTAGATGCCGTTAAAACAGAGTCTACCTCATCTAATAAGCAGCCTTTAGCGGACAAAACAGCAGATGCTCCTAAACCAGCAGCAGTTGTAGCAGCAAAAACAGCATCAGCTAATCCTTCCGCAGCTCCTGCAAAATCGGCAACGTCTGAGTCTGGAAAAACGACTTCTACAGCTGCCGTAAATACTGTGAAAGGGGCAACCGAACCATCTAAAACAACGGCGACAGCTACAAATAAAGAAACAGAAGGCGGGAAAGCTGTAGATGAAGGCAAAACCGAAACGCCGCAAGAAGCTGTTAAACGTCATATCCATAATAATCAGGATAAAAAATGATAAAAAAAGCTTCTCACATAATCAGTTTATGCGCAGCCTTATTACTTGGCGCATGTCAGAATGGTACATCAAATACGCAAGATACCGCTCCGATGGATCCTGCGAGTCAGGTAACAAAAGGGCAGTGGGTGCTCGTGTCTGGACAGAGTAACGGTAAAGCATTAAACATAAAAGACGGGACAGTAACACTTAATATTGATAAAAAAGAAGGCTTTACAGGAAACTCAGCCGTTAATAACTATAATGTACCAGCAAAAATTCATGGTTCTACCATTGAACATACTGGAGAGATATCGGTTACGCTTATGGCAGGCTCTATGGAAGCCATGCGTTTAGAAAGCAGTTATCTGGAAGCCATGCGAGAGGTGAAGACCATAAAACAGGATGGTGAGAAACTAATCCTGAGCGCTGATGGTATAGAGCTAAAGTTTAGTCCTGCGCCGTAAAAATACATAAACCTAATGAGAACGCCGCATTGCGGCGTTTTTATTTTGACTCAATTTTGATTTAGCGTTGATATGGAGCACTAAACTCAGAATCCCATAAAAATAATCTATCACCACCCCGTTGCCACCGGTTAACATTATCTGTCCTGCTGACGAGCCTTTTGCAAAGGTCTCACAACATAATAACTTAATTACACAAATCAAATACCGGCGTAAAAAACGTTCATAAAAAAAATACAGCTCTCTTGACCCAACACAAGCCCACCTTTCCAACCGACTGTTATAATAGTCAGAATCCCTTAAATGGAACGCATCATGACACGTCTACTGCGCACAATACTCACGACGCTCTTGCTCTCTGTTGCTATTAACCTATCTCTCGCCACACCGACTACTGAAACTTACCACTTCACCCTGACGGGGCCTGAAAACAAACCGGTCAGCGATACTGATTTTTCCGATAAATATCTCTTAATTGCTTTTGGTTTCACCTCCTGTCCAGACGTTTGCCCAACCACACTATATGAGTTTGCGCAAATGTTAAAAATCATCAAAACCCCAGAAAAGCTCCAACCGATATTTATTACCATCGACCCTCTACGAGATGACCCTAACCGCCTAAACCAATACACCAACTTCTTCGACAAACGTATCATAGGACTCACTGGCGATATGAGTATGATTGAAAATACGGCTAAACGTTTCAACGCTACCTTTGGCTACCGTTATCAAGGAAAAAAAGTAACGCCACCGGATCTACCTGTAGGCTACACGGTATACCACAGCACGATGATTTATCTGCTATCGCCCACCCGAGAACTCATTGATGCCTTTGATTATCAAAGTGGAGCGGAAAAACTGGCACACGATATCGAAAAAGCCATTACGGAAAACGAAAACCGAGAAAAACGACCATGATGAGCATAAGGAAAATACTACGCCTTATCCCTTTTTATATAGGAATGCTTTGTCTCAACGCATACGCGCAAGACTGTCCACTACCTGAAGGGTTCATCGCAACCAGTACCGCTATTCCGCTAAACGAAATCACCCATCATGCCGGCAAGCAACGCATAACGCTCCTCAACATCTGGGCAATCTGGTGTGCGCCTTGCCGTAAAGAATTACCTTTACTGGATGCGCTCGCACAACAAAAAGACACGCCACTAGAAATCATCACCATTAACCTAGGTGACGACCCTTCGCAAATCGAACAACTCTACCAAGACCTAAACATTAAAACGCTTCCTCGCTATAACGACGGCAGCTCTGACCTTCTCAAAAAACTGGAAGGCGTAGGATTGCCGCTTAGTGTTTGGTTCGTTGATGGTCACAGTATTGCCAAATCTACCGGCGCCTTAAAAAATAGTCAGGACTTATTGAACTACTCACGTTGCCTTGCACAAATGAAGGCGAAAAAACCATGAAACGTCGCCAACTCCTGCTTGCGTCTGGAGCCGCCCTTACTCGCCCGTTATGGGCAACCGCTGCCTCAACTACCAGTCTATACAGCCCCACGCGCTACGTTTTCATCGCCAATAAAGGAACCACACAAATTGCCGTTGTTGATCTAGAAATAGGAAAGCAAACCGACACCTTACATATCCCCATAGCACCACGCATAATGGCGAGCAGTACAGATAAACCTTACCTCGCCTTCAGCGATAAAAAACGCTACGCGATTATCCTCTACAACCTTGAAACCCGTGAAATACAAGAATTTCCCACACCTAGCGCCGCACATCGGCTTACCTTCGTCCCGGAAAGCAGCAAACTAGCCATAGCTTTCGAAAACCAGATTGGCATGCTTGATTACCATAGCGGCGAACTCACCATCCCTGAAAAAACTTTCCAACAACTCTACACCCGCTTCTCCACCATCTTCAGCATTTACAGCCAAACCTTCTGGGTATTACAAGAAGACACACCGCTCATCTACCAATATAGCTTCACTAACCCCAATAATGGTTGGCAGACCATCGACATTGGCGAAACCCGCGGATTTGGCCGGGGCGCTCCCAGCTTTGAAGACCGCTTGATTGCTTTTAATACCTACTACGCCGACGAAGGCATCATTTACTTTGCAGATAGCGGCAAAACCATAAAAACAGGCCCGCTTTACAACTCACGCAACCTAAACGAACCCCTATTAGAACCATTTATTGATAACGCCATGCGTCACGTCATTTTTGGTGATATCGCTGGCCATATCCTCATCTACGAACTCGACAAAAGTGATGAGCCTAGACGTCTCAATTTGAATTATCGTCCCAGAATGTTCCGTACCGGATGGCTTGACCGCTACTTGGTTATTGGCGGAGATCGCCACCTCAGCATCCATCCATTCAACAATCTCAACAAAAAAACACAACTCGACTTTGGTTACGATGAAGACGTAACCAGCATGTGGATTAGTGGGGACAGCAAAATCGTCCTCTTTGGCTTACAGTACAAACCCATGCTAGGTCGCTACAACTTACAGACTATGCAACGCCTGCCTGATATTACGCTTAACGGCATCATACAAGCTGACGATATCCGCATGGGGAGCACAAATAACATCTGTTACTAAAACATACGGATTCCATTTTATCTGAATGATAAACACAACATCCGACAAATTATTGCGCGTAAAAACTATGAGAAACTATCAAAAAATTATTGGAACAACCATATCAACAGCATACTAAAACAGCATCTCAAAATGCGATACATATTCGATTCCCTATGGTCAGACAAAACCTCTGCACAAAGCTAGCAAATACAGAAAAACAGAACAAATCACAGAATAATCTACTGAAATAAACTCTCTTTCTAAACAAAAATGCTATCTACGCCATGTTACGCATCAACAATCATCGCCTAGACACAACATCACTCACATCCCCCCGTAACGCCGCAACACAAAAAAACTCAATATAGCATTTACCCACTCACTTACAATCCGTTTAGCATCCGCACGTTCAGCTGATAGTAAAATTGAGAATCTTTCTAAAATTTGTTATCCTCACAACAGAATAATTCTTGAAATCCACAATATTTGCACACAGCATTTATCTAAAGAATTCATACCAGATTTATTCTTTATTCCTAACCTCACTGGAGTCTCTACATGAAGCTGAAATCTCTCGCTCTCGCTATCGGCATCAGCGCCTTCACTTTCCACGCGCATGCTGCTGCTGACTTATCTAAAGAAACAGAAGCTTACAAAAAATTCGTTATTGAACAAATTGATTCTTTACTTGCTGATACAGAGAAATTTACTGACTACCTTAAAAAAGGTGATCTGGAAAATGCGAAGAAAGTCTATGCTGTTGCTCGTATGTATTACGAACGTTCCGAACCGATTGCAGAAAGTTTCGGCGACCTTGATCCACGCATTGACGCCCGCCTTGCTGACCTGACTGCTGAAGTAAAAGAAGCAGGCAAAGCTAAAACCGATGCGGATGCCGAGAAACACGCTACAGCTATCTGGACCGGCTTCCATAAAATCGAAAGAATCCTATGGGAAGAAAAGACCACTAAAGGCACCGAAGAAATTGCTGACCAACTCGTCAAAGACGTTAAAGAACTGCGGGCAAAAATCTCAACGGTTGACGTAACCCCAGAATTGATGATTACAGGTGCGGTTGACCTCTTAAATGAAGTTTCTACCACTAAAATCACAGGTGAAGAAGACATCTTCTCTAAAACAGACCTCTATGATTTCAAAGCCAATATTCAAGGCGCTGAAAAAATCTTTGAACTGTTCAAACCAACTTTGGCAGCTAAAGACAAAAAACTCGCCACAGAAATTGAAACACAATTCAAAGCAGTCAATGATCTATTGGAAAAACACAATAAATCAAAAGATGGCTACCAATATGATGCCTATGACACGCTGACCAAAGAAGAAATTAAAACGCTGGCCGAAGCGGTCAACAAGCTGGGTGAACCATTAGCACAAATGGGTGTCATCATCGAATAATCCTTACGGTGAAAATAAAATGATAGATGCACAAAAAAAGCGTCGGGATTTTATTAAACAATGCGGATTCGTTAGTGCCGGCCTGATGGTCGGCACTAACGCGAACGCACAGTCCACCGATACTCCCGCCGCCGCGCCTGCCGTATCACCCGAAGAAATTCCCTTTTACGGCGAGCATCAGGCTGGCATTACAACACCTGGACAAAAACACATTTATTTTCTTGTTGTTGACCTACACACCGATGATATAGAAAAAATCAAAGAAATGTTCCAGATGTGGACAGCCTACAGCGCTAACCTCTCTCGAGGTCAGCATGTCAAACCCTACAGCAAAAACCTCTATATCCCACAAACGGATACGGGTGAGGCTGATAGCCTCGCGCCTCACAATCTCACGCTCACTTTTGGCGTTAGCCCCAGCTTTTTCAGCAAACTCAAACTAGAACATTTACGACCAACAGAGCTAGCAGAATTGCCGCATTTCCCGCGCGACCAACTCAAGCCACAATACAGTGGTGGCGATATTTGTATCCAGTCTTGCGCAGATGATCCACAAGTCGCCTTTCATGCCATACGCAACCTCGTACGCGGTGCGCGCTTAAACATTACGATGAAATGGAGCCAATCTGGCTTCACCTCCTCAGAACAAGCGAGCGATACACCGCGCAATCTTTTTGCTTTTAAAGACGGCACCGCTAACTTCAGCGGCGAAAAACTGGATCAAGTTGTTTGGTGTGACGACGACAACTGGTTACGCGGTGGTAGTTACCTCGTTGTTCGCCGCATACAAACATTCCTCGAAACGTGGGATCGCACCAGTCTGGGAGAACAGTTCAATACCTTTGGCCGCTACCGTGATAGTGGTGCGCCCATGGGACAATCGGAAGAGCACGAACCTATTAACCTAGAACTCAAAAATGAAAAAGGTGAGCTGGCTATGCCGGAAAGCGCGCACGCCCGTTTAGCCCACGCAACCGGACATAATATCTTGCGACGCTCCTTTTCCTATGCAAGCGGCATTGATGATAAAGGACAGTTCGATGCTGGACTCCTCTTTATCTGCTTCCAAAAAAATCCAAAAAGCTTCATTGACATCCAAAACGCTTTCGGAAACGTAGACAAACTCAATGAATATATCACCCATATGGGCAGTGGCTTGTTTGCCTGCTTCCCTGGAGTAAAAGATGAAAATGACTATCTTGGCAAAGCACTATTTACACAAATTTAGTCTGATCATTGCCCTGCTTTTATTAAGTGGCACAGCGCTTGCCGCCGTAAATATCAGTCCGTTATTTATCAACCTATCTGATGCCATGGAGGCTGTAAAGCAGAACGATAGTACAAAGGCCATCCCTCACCTAGAAGCCTTACAACGAGATTTCATTGCACTAGAGCAACACCTCTCGCCCGCAGGTTCCACGGTGAGTGATGCACTAGAGCAAGCGCTCGCCACACCCAGTGAAGCCAATCTTGAAACCCTCTCAAAGGCATTATATGCCTTTGAGAAAGAACAGAATCCTGTCGATTACGTTGAAAAACGGAAAACCTTTGCCAAACGCGTTATGCCAGTTTATGAACAACTCGATAAAGCGGTAACCGCACATGATATGGACGAAGTACAAGCCCTTTATAAGCGCTTCAATAGCACTTGGACAGTCAATGAAAAAGTTGTTCGTGAGACGAGTTTAGGGCACTACGGCCAAATCGAAACTGCGATGACATTCCTACGTGTTGCCATGCTGGCTGATCCGCCAAACTATCCGGAAATGCAAAAACAATCGCAAGCACTTGGCGCCGCGTTGAGCGATTTCAAAGCCGGTAACGTATTGCAAGCGCAATCTATTTCTGGCGCACCAGAAACCCTGCCCGATGGCATCGCACTATTGGAAAAAAGTCTTAGCGATCTAAAAGCAGGAAATAACAGTGATGCCAGCCAGAAAATTGCTGTTTTTATTCAACAATGGCCTATCTTTGAAGGCGATGTCCAAACACGCGATGGTGCGCTTTACACTCGCGTTGAAAGCGAATTACCAGTCATCCTGAGTAAAGGCAATACACCAGAAAATATTGCACAATTACAAACACTCATCGCCGATCTTAACGCCATTGACATCTCTGCCAACTACGGCATCCTTGATGCAGCTCTCGTTCTTTTACGCGAAGGACTTGAAGCGCTTCTCGTTGTTATGGCGCTCATTGCCGCCTTGAATGCAGCACATCAAACACGCGCAAAACGCTGGATATACGCTGGTGCGGCCTTAGGCATCGTTGCCAGTATTGCCGGCGCAATGGCCTTACAGCTACTCTTCCCCGCCATATCGGCTGGAACCAACCGAGAAATTCTTGAAGGTGGCGTGGGTATCCTTGCGGTAGCCATGATGCTCTTTATTGGCGCATGGTTACACAGCAAGTCCTCCATCGCCGGTTGGAAAGCATTCGTTGATAAACAAGTGGCTCAAGCGCTTGCTACTGGTAGCCTCATATCCATGATGTTACTTAGCTTCCTAGCCGTATTTCGTGAAGGCGCAGAGACCATTCTCTTTTACGTCGGGATGCTGCCCCGCATCACAACGGGAGACCTCTTACTAGGTATCGTACTTGCCTTAGCTCTACTTGCCGTCATTGCCGTCTTAATGAACAAAGGCAGCATGCGCTTCCCCATGCATATTATGTTTAAAACCATGACATGGCTTATCTATGCGCTTGGTTTTAAAATCCTCGGAGTGAGTATCAATGCTTTACAGCTAACGAACGTTCTGCCTACCCACATTGTCAGTTTCGCTCCCAATATTCCTTCTATTGGACTTTATCCGAATTGGGAAGGCATCGGCGCACAACTTATCTATCTTGCCCTGATACCTGTCGTGGCAAAACTTTTCCAGCACAAACATTAATAGCTCATCCCGTCGCATAGACGGGATATTTTTTATGGGGGCTGAGGTAGATTAGTAAGGATGTTAGTCTATAAAGATAAATATAACTAATTGAGACCTGTGCAAAACCCTCCATCTCATCCACGCATTCATTTTTCAACACAAATGAACCTGTTTTCTGCTCATTTTCT
>JAUMZX010000066.1 GCA_030527905.1 Cardiobacteriaceae bacterium | reverse complement strand
GTTGTGGATGTCGGGGTAATGTAAGCGGTTTGGGGACCTTTTGCAAAGGTCTCACTCTGTCTTTTATCGCAGGGAAGATATTGTTCTTGCTTTTCCATTAGTGCTTCTAATATTGCTAGCTCTACTAGGATTATGATGGTCTTTTGTGGCGAATGATGACTGAACAGCGAATGTAGCGTGTTGTTGCGTCCTTTATGGGTTGGCGATGGTTATCACTGTGGAGGGGGGGGAGGGGGTGCAATAGGTACTCTGCGTTGTGATGCAGGTTTCCGTATTCATTTGGTTTCTAGTATCTAGTGTTGATATGACGGCTGAGGTTCAGTGTTTTATACAAGACCGTCTATCTAATAGATGAGCAGCGATTTCAAGTAAGGTTAACGACTTCATCAAACGTTTCTGCGGTTTCATCTGGGTTAAGAAATAGTAGGGTGGGGCATCCAGACATAACCTAGCACAGAACCGCTATTTTTTTTGCCGCTTGTTTTGAAAGAAATGTTGGAGTTGATGGCGACATTCTTCTTCGAGTACTCCACCTTTGATTTCGTGGATATGGTGGTTGAGCTTTGGATGGCGCGCGAGGTCGAACGCGCTACCACAGGCACCTACGCGGTTGTCGTAAGCACCAAAAACAAGGCGTTCAATGCGTGCTTGAATGAGCGCGCCCGTACACATGATGCAGGGTTCTAATGTGACGTAAAGGCTGATACCACTCAGACGGTGGTTTTTTATGATGTTGCCTGCCGCGCGTAACGCAAGAATTTCTGCATGTGCGCTGGGATCGTTGTCCGTTATGGTGCGATTATGCGTGGCGGCGATGATTTCATCGTTGGCAACGATGATGGCACCAATGGGAATTTCTCCGAGCATTTCCGCTTGTGCTGCTTGGGTCAATGCTTGATGGATATAGTATTCGTCATTCATATCGGTGCGTTGTTCTTACATCAAGAGCGAGTGGATATTGGTCTTTTAGTTGAAACTAAGATGGCGTATTGCGGTTTCGAGTTTACGACGGGCAAAGAGTAGGTTTAGACGGTTCCCCCCGTAACTACGCCAAAGCACTACCGCGCGCACGCCACAAAGGAGCAGGGTGCGTATCGCATCAATGTTTTCCTGTTGCCGTAACCATTGTGGTTCGCCAGTAATCATAATTTTGCCTGCCGCTTGGCTGGCGGTGTCTTGATAGATGCTCGCAAAATTGGCTAAGAGGTTTTCATGATTCAGAGGGAAATGTTCGGCTTGTCGTTGTACGCCTTGTAAACGTTTTTTCAAGATGTTCATGAGGTTGAAATTTTTTGAGAGACGGCGCTCAACGTGCATGATCTGGGCACTGTAACGTAATCCTTGTTCATCATTTTTTACGCTGAATACCCGCAAAAAAGCATCGCGTCCATTGAGAAGTGGAGCAGGAGGGCCATAGTAATCGGCAATATCATCGGCATTATGGTGTATTAGGCTTGGCAATAAGCAGAGCTCTGCCTCAGCGTTGCGTTCTCCGTGAGCTGCTATGGTGCGTACTTGTTGAATGGCAAGGAATAACGCAGATAGCGCCCATGCTTGCGATTCTATAGGGTTATGTTTCATCGGTATGCTCCGCATGGCTGTAGCGTTGTTCAATCACACCGCCTCCTAAACAGCGTTCGTCATCATAGAGTACGAGGTATTGTCCAGGTGTGATGGCACGCTGTGCTTCTTCAAAGATAACGTAAAACGTATCCGCGCTTCGCCATTGGATATGACAACGTTGGTCCGGCTGGCGATAGCGGGTTTTGGCGTAATATGAACGTCCTTCTTCAGGGGGGGCGTTTAGCCAAGAAAGCTGTTGCGCTAGTAGGGCTTGGTGATAGAGCATGGGGTGTTCGCCTTGCCCGACAATCAAGGTGTTGTCAGCAAGATTTTTATCAAGGACATACCACGCTTCTTCACGTGCACCGGCAACACCGCCAATGCCGAGTCCTTGACGTTGGCCGATGGTATAGAACATTAAACCGATATGCTCTCCGACCCATACGCCTTGAGGAGTCACGATTTTTCCCGGTTTGCTTGGTAGGTATTGCGCCAGAAAATCACGAAAAGGACGTTCACCAATGAAGCAGATGCCGGTTGAGTCTTTTTTGTCGAAGGTGATGAGATTCGCTGCTTCCGCGATGTGTCGTACTTCATGTTTTTCCAGTCCTCCTAATGGAAATAGCGCTTTCTGCAACTGTGCGGGCGTTATTTGACTGAGAAAATAACTTTGGTCTTTATTGGCATCTATTCCTTTATAGAGTGCGGCTTGTCCGTTATGGGTACCGCGACGTGCATAGTGGCCTGTTGCAAGGTAATCAGCGCCGAGCTGTTCAGCATAATGCGCCAGTTCGGCAAATTTGATTTCGCGATTGCAGAGAACATCAGGGTTTGGCGTGCGTCCTACCACATATTCGGCGAGAAATTGGCGGAATACGCGTTCGTGGTATTCTTGAACGAAATTGACGGTATGTAATGGGATATTGAGGGTTTCACAGACATCTTGAGCGTCCTCAATGTCTTCTTCAACGCTGCAATAGCCGCTGGAGAAGGATTCTTCCCAATTTTTCATGAAGATACCGAATACGTCATACCCTGCTTCTTTTAGTAGATGCGCGGTTACGGATGAATCCACGCCGCCAGAGATGCCAACCGCGATTTTTGCGCTTTGCGGTGGGAGAAAACTGGTTTGTATCATGACGGTGATACCGGCTGATAAGAGAAAGGCATAAACACTCCTTGATAGATCTAATGGTCATTGTATCAGGGGAGGCGGAAGGGTGCGATGCTAGCAGGTTTCATGCCAATGCCGTAAAATACGCGATAATAAAATTATCATCAGGCATTGTTTATGGCATATTTGATTTTTAAGGCGCTCCATCTGATTGCGATGGTGTGCTGGTTTGCGGCGTTGTTTTATTTACCGCGATTGTATGTGTATCACGCAATGGCACAAGATGATGGTGACGAAACGACAATGCGGCGCTTCTGTGTTATGGAGCGAAAACTTTATATTATGGGACACATTGGCATGGGAATGACGTTGTTTTTTGGCGCTTTGTTGCTGTATGCCGGCGGTTGGGCTTTTATGAAAGGGCAAGGTTGGCTGCATGCTAAATTGTTACTTGTGGCAGGACTAGTCGCTTATCAGATTTATTGTGGACGTATTAATCGTACGTTTGCAACCGGTCTGAACCGACGGAGCCATAAGTTTTACCGCTTTTTTAATGAAATTCCCAGTTTGGCATTGATAGCCATTGTCCTATTGGCCAGTCTTAAACCTTTTTGAATCGACTTTAGGGAAATTATTATGCAAACCATACCGCATTCTGCCGATATTGATAGTTTTGAACAACATGGCAGTGCTTTCTGGGATATGAAAGGTCCTTATCGTACGCTGCACCATATTAATCCGGCGCGCCTGCAATTTATTGAGCGTTATGTTGATGTGCAGGGGCAATGTATTCTTGATGTCGGCTGTGGAGGCGGTATTCTGGCGGAAGCCCTTGCCGCGCGTGGTGCTAGGGTGACGGGAATTGATCTTGCCGAGTCCGTGTTGCAAGCAGCACAGGCGCATTTGAAAGGGCAGAATATTACGTATCGTTTGGCATCTACACGTGATTGTGTTGCTGCTGGCGAGCATTATGATCATATAACGTGTATGGAAATGTTGGAGCATGTTGCAGATCCCGCCGCTATTCTACGCGATATTCATGCGCTGCTTAAACTAGGAGGATATGCGTTCTTTTCTACGGTCAATCGAACGCTGCAAGCGCGTTTGGGCGTCATTTATGCGGCTGAATATGTGCTGCGCTTAATGCCGCAAGGCACCCATCAGTATGATGGTTTTATTCGTCCGGCCGAATTGGCGCGGATGACAAAGCTCGCCGGTCTAACTCCATTAGCATTTTGTGGAATGGATTATTTGCCTTTGTCTCGTAGTGCCCGTTTGTCGCGTAATCTAGAGATGAATTATCTTTTTGTTGCGCGTAAGGATGCGGTATGAGTTCTCATTATCAAGCGGTTTGGTTTGATCTAGATGGTACGTTGTTTGATACGGCGCCAGATCTTATTGCGGCGGTGAATCGTGCTTTGGTGCAACACGGTTATCCTCTCGCGTCTGCCGAGACGATTCTTCCTTATACGGGACATGGTTCGCGAATGATGTTGCAGCATGCGCTGAATGCCGCGCCAGATGATCCCCATTTGCCGCCTTTACAAGATACTTTTTATGATCTTTATTTTCGGCATATTGCTGAACA
The DNA here is from genome assembly GCA_030527905.1 of Cardiobacteriaceae bacterium. GTDB lineage: Bacteria > Pseudomonadota > Gammaproteobacteria > Cardiobacteriales > Cardiobacteriaceae > Cardiobacterium. The sequence goes on along the minus strand of JAUMZX010000066.1, from coordinate 5,446 downwards.
AACGCGCTGGTTCCCCGGCATGGAAGGGGTGATTGCTGCTTTGGAAGCGCAGGCGGTTCCTTGGGGCGTTGTGACGAATAAGCTAGAGCGTTTCACCTATGCGATAGCCCGTCATTTTGATTTTGATACCCGTGCTGCTGCACTGGTTTGTGGTGATACGCTGGCAACCGCCAAGCCTGATCCAGCGCCGTTGGTATATGCATGCGCTCAGTGTGGCGTACGACCAGAGCATTGCATCATGATTGGCGATAGTAATGCTGATATTCGTGCGGCAGCGCGTGCCGGTATGCCTGCTGTGTTTTGTGATTATGGTTATACCAGTCGGGCTGAGTTGTCAGATGAGGATAAGCCCATCGCTTATATTGCCACGCCGAACGAATTGCATGCTTTGTTGTTTGAGGCGGCATCATGAAAACGATTTTACTCACGGGGGCGTGTGGGGGCATTGGTCATGCGTTGGCTAAGGCGCTGGATGCTCAAGGACACCATTTGCTGTTACTTGATCTTGATCCGCTAGCGCTAGAAGCTTTGGATGCCGAGCTGAATGGAGATCATACGTTGGTGCCCTTTGATTTATGGCGTAGTGGTTATGATGCTTATGTCAAGCTTGCCGAGTTAATCAAAGAAGACCATGGCAAATTGGATGCTGTGATTCATCTTGCGACCGTCTGCGGCGGCTTACGACCACTGGTGCATGATGATCCTGAATCGTGGTTGCAGGGCTTACAGGTGAATATCACGGCGCCGTTATGGTTATTTCAAACCCAGCGTGAACTGTTGTTAGCAGCAGAAGCGCCTCGCGTGATTTTTTCATTACATCATCAGCATCAGCAGCAAGGTGCCTATTGGCATAGCTTTGGTGTCGCGCAGCATGCGCTGGAATCTATGGTAGAAACGCTCTATGCCGAGAAGCATGCTTATCCCAACATTGGTTTTGCTTGTGTTGATTCCGGTTGGGTCGATACTCCCTTCAGTCGTGCCGTATATCCTGCAGGGCAAGCACATTGGCGTCAGGCAGCAGAAGTCGTGTCGCTTTATTTGGATGCTTTGGCTGGCAGCCCTGAACAACTGGAGCAATATGTATGAATGATTTACGCTTGGATTACGCGCGTAGTGTTTTGCAATTGGAAGCCGATGCTATTCATGCGCAATGTGCGCATCTGGACGCACGTTTCTTAAGTGTTTGTGACCTGCTGCTCGCCACGCGCGGTCATGTTATTGTGACGGGACTAGGAAAATCAGGGCATATTGGCGAGAAAATTGCTGCAACGTTCGCCAGTACGGGGACGGCCGCTTTCTTTGTGCATGCGGCGGAAGCCGGACATGGCGATTTGGGAATGATTACTTCCGATGATACGATTCTGGCGATATCTTATTCTGGCGAGAGTCAGGAAATTCTGATGATGTTACCGATTGTCAAAGCGCTAGGCGTGAAAACCATTGCAATGACGGGTCGCCCGCAATCCAGTATGGCGCAGCAGGCGGATTTGCATCTACCTCTTTATATTGAAAAAGAAGCCTGCCCATTGGGTCTTGCCCCGACGACCAGTACTACTGCTACGCTTGCGCTGGGCGATGCGTTGGCGATTACGCTGATGCAGGTGCGACAGTTTAATGAAAAGGATTTTGCCCGTTCGCATCCGTATGGTCGTTTAGGACGTCGTTTGATGACCAAAGTTAGCGATGTGATGCGTAGCGGGAGCGCTATTCCTTTGGTGAAGCGCCACGATACGGTGCAACAGGCATTATTTCAGATTACGGATAAAGGGCTTGGCGTGACGTTGGTTTGCGATGATGGGCGTCTGCTTGGCATTTTTACAGACGGTGATCTACGCCGTGCCTTGGAAAAATACCCTGATGCGCTTTTGCGCCCCATTGAGGATGTGATGACTACGCAGCCGAAGACAACCGCGCCCACCATTCTAGCGGCTGAAGCACTGCAACAAATGGAAACACGCCATATTACGGCATTACCTGTAGTGGAAAGTCAGCGTGTCGTCGGCGTTATTCATATTCATGATTTGTTACGAGCAGGCGTTGCATGAAACGGCGTAGCCTGATGTGGTTAGCGCTGGCTTTATTTATCACTTTGTGGTGGTGGCAACGCGAAAATGGCGGTACGGTACTTTCCCCGAACGAAGATCCGGTGCGTTTGTCGCTAACCAATAGTACCTTGTACCAATATGATGAGGCTGGTAAGCAGGTGACTGTGCTACATAGTCCATATGCCGAACATTGGAAGAATGGCGAAGAACATTTACAACAGCCAGAAATGCAAAATCGTCTTCCTGATGGGCATCGTCGCTTACATGCTGCGTCAGCTGTGCGTAATGCAGAAAAGAATCTGATTACGCTCAGTGGTACGGTTGAGGGAGAACAAATAACCGCTAAGCACCACTATCGTTTAAATACCGACAGTCTGCATTATTATCCCAATATGCAGCTTGCTGAAACGGATGATCCCATTATTCTGAGCAGCGAAAATAGCCGTACCGAAGCGGTTGGTGCGCGCTGGCAGATGTCTAGCAATTTATTTACACTCAAGAAAGATATAAGGAGTACCTATGCGCCTGCCCATTAAATCTTGGCTCGTTGCACTCATTTTACTAACCGTAGATGTGCAAGCGCAGAGCAATAATAATCCGCAGCAACTGCCCATTAACCTTAAGGCGGATAGTGGCGAATATGATGCCAATGCCGGTGTGGCGACTTATAGCGGTAATGTCGTCATCACGCAGGGCGAGATGAACCTGAAAGGTGATAAGGTTGTGATTAAGCTGGTGAATGAACAAATTACAACGATTGAGGCGTGGGGCAAACCAGCCAGTTTCCACTACGTTCCAGCGAAAGAACCTCCGATTGATGGCAGCGGCCAATACATGAAATACAGCGTGCCTACTTCTACCGTGGAAATTGATAAGAATGCGCACGTAAAACAGGATAAAAATGAAACGCGTGCGGATCACCTTGTCTATGACCTGAAAAAAGAGAATGTAAAAGGTCGAGGCGTCAATATGACCTTCCAACCCAAAACCAAATAAATTGCCATGCTCATCGTAGAAAAATTGGAAAAGAGCTACAAAAAGCGTTGTGTGGTACACGGTGCTAGCTTTCAGGTGGCGGCAGCACAAGTCGTTGGTTTGTTGGGGCCTAATGGTGCGGGAAAAACAACCAGCTTTTATATGACCATTGGTTTGGTGCGCCCTGATCATGGACGTATCTTGCTTGATGGTACGGATATTACCCGTTTACCAGTACACCGTCGCGCGCAATTAGGATTATCTTATTTACCGCAGGAAGCCAGCGTGTTTCGCAAACTGAGCGTACGCGACAATATTCTGGCTATTCTGGAGCTCGCTACTGATATGAAGCGAAAAGCGCGAGAGGAACGCGCACAGGAATTGATGGAAGATTTGGGAATTGCCGAACGTGCGCATACGCTGGGGCAAAGTCTTTCTGGCGGAGAACGGCGGCGTTGCGAAATAGCGCGCACCCTTGCCTGTAACCCACGCTTTATTTTATTAGATGAACCATTTGCCGGCGTTGATCCCATCGCAGTTGCTGAGATTAGGAATATTATTACGCATCTCACAGATCGTGGAATAGGCGTGCTTATTACAGACCATAATGTGCGAGAAACACTAAAAAGTTGTGATCATGCGTATATTCTTTCTGAAGGAAAAGTGATTGCTGAAGGCGATCCTACTGCGATTGTGGCAAACGAAGAAGCGCGACGTGTTTATCTTGGCGAAGATTTTACACTTCATTAAAAATAACAAACCAAAGAGCATAGGGAATGCAGAATCAGAATCTTGACCTTAGTCTTAAACAGACGCTTACCCTCACGCCGCAATTACAGCAGGCAATAAAATTACTCAATATGAATAATATTGATCTGCAAATAGAAATTGCGGGGATGTTAGCGCAAAACATTATGCTGGAGCGTAAAAGTGAATTTAGCTATGAGAATAGTACGAGTAGCGAAGATGAACAGGGCAATGACGGTGGAGATAATGAAGGTTTGTTAGAAACGCTGACAGATCAGCTTGAATACGATAGTACTTGGGAAGAACATTATGATCACGATTGGAAGGACCATCAACCGTATCAGGAAGAAGCCAGTAACCTTGAACTCTATATTAGTGCACAGCCGGAATTATCGTCTTACCTAGAAGAACAAGTAAACCATATGCCCATTAGCGATGAAAAAAGGCAAGCCGCCTTGATTATCGTTTTTGAATTGGACGAAGACGGTTATTTTCGCAACGATATTAAAAAACTTGCTGAGCAACATCATGTTAGCATTGCGCAAATGGAAGAAGGCCTACGTCTGGTGCAACAATGTCAACCGAGCGGTATCGGAGCGCGTAATCTGGAAGAATGCTTACTCTTGCAAATATCGTCATTACCGAAAGATACACCTTATTTGGAAGAACTGCAGCAAATCATGCGGCGTTATTTTGGATTTATCACCAAAAAACCACTGATGATCAGACAACGTCTCGGTATGAGCGACGCAACCTATGATCATGCCATTGCGTTACTGCGTAGCCTTGATCCGCGACCAGGTCAAAATTTTAGCCACGAACCGCCACAATACGTGCAGCCAGAAATTATCGTTCGAGAAAAAAATGGTATCAGCTATATTGAAACGACCGACAGTATTCGTCCTGATATTGCTATCAATCAAGCGTATGCAAAATTGGCAGAAGTCTCCAAAGGTGCAGATAAAACGCTACTACAAGCGCAAATGCAGGAAGCACGTTGGTTTCTTTCGGCGATTGATAAACGCGCGGATACCATTCGTCGTGTAGCCAGTGTGATTGTTGCTTTACAACAGGACTTTTTTCAGGAGGGAGATGCGGCCATGCGTCCTCTAACCCGCCAAAAAGTTGCCGAACTTTTGGATATTCATGAAAGCACAGTAAGCCGTGCAGTGAATGGCAAATATTTGATGTGCAAACGTGGCATTTTTGAATTACGTTATTTCTTCTCGGCACAATTAGAAAATAGCGAGGGTGACGAACAATCCACGATTGCAATTAAAGCGCTGATTGCGGGGTTGATTGATAAAGAAGACCCGTCTAAACCGCTGTCTGATCAGAAAATAACGGATCTATTAAATGAACAGGGACATAAAATTGCGCGTCGCACCGTAACCAAATATCGAGAACTTATGGATATCCCGATTACGACACTACGGCGTAAACGTTAGTACGCTGAAATGAATGGTATATATCTGATTATTAAGTAATATAGAAGGATGACAGATAATTTGAGACCTGTGCAAAACCCTTCAACTCATCCACTCATTCATTTTTCAACACAAATGAACCTGTTTTCTGCTTATTTTCTTGCATCATCATCCCTGAAATACCCAATATCTGGGTGATTCCCCGCCTTTTAGACAGGAAAAAACATCTCTATCCGGTTCCCCGCTTTGAGC
>JAUMZX010000065.1:6511-9717 GCA_030527905.1 Cardiobacteriaceae bacterium | reverse complement strand
TTCTTTTGTGCATGTTCATTACAGTATTTTCTCAAATTACTGTAAACAACGCTCCAATTTCCTACAGCTCATCTATAATTTGCATACGGCTTTATCTGTCCTGAACACGTGACAATATGCCCTTACATTATCGCCGTAGCAAACAGCAAAATTGTAAAATAACCGGAGAATAGCATGAAGACACTCAGCATCGCTTATACCAACCATCTCAACTGCCAAGCCAAACACACGCTCAGCGGCACGACCCTAACAACCGACGCTCCACTAGATAACGGTGGAAAAGGTGAAAGTTTTTCGCCTACTGATCTGGTTGCCACCGCCCTTGCTGCTTGCACCCTTACCATGATGGCAAAAAAAGCGGAAAGCATGGGGATTCCCTATAACCACCCCCATATTGAAGCCGAAAAAATCATGCAAACGGAACCTCGTCGTATTGGGGAAATCATTTTAAACATCCATTTTAGTGACACCTACGACGAGAAAACTCGCCGCATCCTTGAAGCAACCGCACACGCCTGCCCTGTTGCACAAAGCCTACACCCTGATTTAAAACAGACCCTTCATTTTCACTATCCCATATAACTTGATACATTTACTATCACGGATGTTTTATCAGCTTATGTTAGAATCTCGCTTCTTATTCTCACCGGAATCCGCCCTATGAAACGACTTGCTCTTGCTGCAATATTTTGCGCCACGATTGCCGCGCATGCCGCTGATAAGCCACTGGTTGCCATTACCCAGATTGTCTCGCACCCATCGCTAAATCTCATCAAAGATGGCATCATTGATGAACTTGCGGATGCTGGATTTAAAGACGGCGAAACCATCAAAGTGGATTATCAGATTGCACAAGGTGATCCCAGTATCGCTGTACAAATTGCCAAACAATTTGCTGGAAAAAAACCAGCTGTTATTGTAGCCATCACCACACCATCGGCACAGACCGTTGCCGCATCCAGTCGAGATACACCTGTCGTCTTTGCTGCCGTTACAGACCCTATAGCTGCGAAACTCGTAGATTCACTAGAAAAACCCGGTAAAAACGTCACAGGTACAGCCAATAGCGTTCCTGTGGATAGAAGCCTTGATTCCATACTGGAAATTTTGCCTGAAGCGAAACGTATTGGTTATCTATACAACCCAGGAGAAGTCAATTCCGTTGCAACCTTAAAAACACTCCAAAGTGAAGCTGAAAAAAGAGGACTCACAGTTATCGAACGTGCTGTAAATAAATCAGCCGACGCTCTTGATGCCGCACAATCACTCGTTGGTAAAGCCGATGCCATCTGGATCGGCATGGACAATACGGTAGTCAGCGCCTTGGAAGCGGTTATTCGCGTTGCCGAACGTAATCATCTACCGCTTTTTACAGCAGATGTAGAATCCGTTGCACGTGGTTCACTCGCTGCCATTGGACACAATTCCTATAAAGATGGTCGGCAAACAGGTGTGATGGTTGCAAAAGTATTAAAAGGAACCGCTCCCGCTGACATTCCTGTAGAAGATGGCATTACCTTTGGGTACGTCATCAATGTTGAGGCTGCGAAAAAAATGGGCGTCAACATCCCACCTGAAGTCCTAAAAAAAGCTGACCGTCTCATTGGAACGCCATAAAACTTGTTAAACCATATTGCTTTTTTTGGCGCACTGGAAGTTGGTCTGATTTACAGTCTCGTCGCACTCGCCATTTACATCTCCTTTCGCGTCTTAGATTTCCCTGATCTGACTGTTGACGGCAGCTTTCCTTTGGGTGCTGCTGTTTGTGCTGTCTTAATCAGCGCAGATTGGAACCCTTGGTTAGCGACTGGCATGGGATTCGTTGCAGGCATGATAGCAGGTGCGATTACCGGCCTACTAAACGTCTGGTTGAAAATCCTACACCTACTCGCCTCAATCCTAACCATGACCGCCCTATATTCCATCAACCTACGTATCATGGGCAGCCCCAATATTGCTCTGCTTGATAAAGCAACCTTATTTACCCCTTTCGAAAATATAGGCGTAAGCTATTACCTTGCTCCCGTATGTGTACTGATCATCCTCATCCCTATTGTCATCTCCTTACTCTATGCTTTCATGACCTCAGAAACTGGCCTTGCCCTACGCGCAACAGGCGCTAATCCCGACATGGCGCGAGCGCAAGGAATATCGACCGCATACATGACTGTGCTAGGTATTGCTCTTTCCAACGGACTCACCGGGCTTGCCGGCGCAATCTTCGCTCAAAGTAGAGGATCAGCTGAAGTTGGCATAGGGGTCGGAACCATCGTTATCGGATTAGCCTCTCTTATCGGTGGAGAAGCACTCATTGCACCAAAAAATGTATGCCGTGCTTTAATAGCCTGCATCATAGGTGCCATTCTTTATCGTTTACTTATTGCGCTTGCGTTGGATGCTGACTGGTTAGGACTACAAGCCCAAGACCTCAACCTAGTTACCGCCGTACTCGTTATGCTCGCTATCATTATCCCGCGCCTACGCTATTCGCGGAGAATAAATCAATGATAGTTCTACGCGACGTTCATAAAACTTTTAATTTTGGAACACCCCTGTCTAACCCTGTTTTACGCGGCCTCAGCCTATCACTAAAGGCAGGTGAGTTTGTCACGGTTATTGGATCAAATGGCGCAGGAAAATCAACTCTTCTTAACGCTATCGCTGGAGAAGTTGCCATTGAGCGCGGGCAAATTCTCATTGATGGTAACGATGTTACACACCTGCCTGCTCATCGCAGAACCGCACTCATCGCACGCGTTTTTCAGGATCCACTTGCTGGAACCTGCGCCAACCTTACCATTGCAGAAAATCTTGCTCTTGCCATGAAACGCGGTATCTCTCGTGGATTAAGTACTGCGGTTAAAAATCGCTATCTTCCACATTTCCGTGATAGCCTTGCTGAAATTCACTTAGGTTTGGAGAACCGTCTTAATGACCGCATGGGGCTCCTCTCTGGTGGACAACGACAGGCTGTCAGCCTTATCATGAGTTGCCTACAACCCTCGAAAATTATTCTCCTTGACGAACATACTGCCGCCCTTGACCCCAAAACGGCCGCATTCATTTTGCAATTAACACAAAACGTCATTCAGCGTAATCAGCTAACCGCATTAATGGTGACACATAGTATGAAGCAAGCATTAGAAGCAGGCAGTCGTACTATCATGTTGCACCAAGGAAAAGTAGTTTTTGACATTCACGGTACT
>JAUMZX010000065.1:0-6501 GCA_030527905.1 Cardiobacteriaceae bacterium | reverse complement strand
ACTGAACGACAGAATTTGCAAGTATCCGATTTAATCCATCTGTTCTCACATAAAGAAGGTACGGAACTCAGTGATGACAGTCTGCTTCTTGGCTAAATTCCTTTAATAAAGACGCAAATCAGATTCAGCGCGTGCAAATCATGCTGAATTTTTTTACAATAAACGTTTTTCAAAAGCCCTTACCAGACGACCTTACACTATGTCTCCTACCAATCCAACCGAAAGCTGGCGCTATCACCTACGACGTGGTATTACTGACCTTTGGTTCATCCTTTCGATTGCTTTCGCCTTTCTGTTACTCATAGTACTATTGGGCTATCACAACACAGACCCTGGTTGGAGCTCTTCTGGGGCTGCACAAGAAACGCGTCACTTTATGGGCACCATTGGCGCTTATACTGCTGATGCATTTTTCTCTCTATTAGGCTATGCAGCTTATATGCTTCCTTTTGGACTGGCGGCAATTGGTTGGCAGAGTGTGCGTCGTGCACATATTGATGCTGAATTGATGAGCTGGAAACTATTCGCCCTTATCATTTCCATTGTCTCGCTTTGCGGTATGTTATCACTGCACTCAGATACCGTCATCAATTCTCTCTCTGTTACTGGTGGCGGCATCGTCGGTCAGAAAATTACCATTGAATTGTTGCGTATGTGGCCTGTCCAGCTGGTTATGAGCATTTATACCTCACTATTTTTCATTGGCATCACCCTACTGCTAGAAATGAGCTGGCTCAAAGTATTGGATATAGTAGGAACATGGGGCGTAAATCTCTACCACTGGGTATGGAGCAAACTGGATGGACATACCGATAAAAAGAAACAAACCCCACTAGCAGAAAAAACGCACGTTTCTCCTGGAACACAACAAGAAACGGCGGGGGACAATAAAAAAACCAGTAACCTATCATCTCGCTTACGTGAGCGTTTATTAGAAACCTTTGCTAAGCGTCGGCATGATGAAACGCCACAACGCGTGCCGCATACAGCTGTGTTTAAACGAGCAGAACCACTCTCTCCAGAAACAGAAGATACGGACGTTCCACCGCCTTTCCGTACCCCATCACGCCATACCACTACAACCAATACTCGAAGTGAACCTAACATCAGTTGGGCACACTATAAAGCGGCAAATATTCACGAAGAAAGTCAAGATACTACGGAAGAATACCGCCCAAAGAGCGACTACTTCGCTCGTAGACAAAGTGAAGGGTTACCTTTAAGGAACGAGGATAAGACGCCATTTATACCAGCTAACGATGCTGATATTCACGATATGGACGATGATGATGCTATCCCGTATGAAGATAAGGATACGGCATTACATGATAGCGAAGCCGATGATATACATGAATTCGAAGATGCTAACACGGCATCTCGTCACGAACCACAATTACGTGTCCGCCTGAACAACGTTTCACCAGCAGCAAACCTTGTTATCGGTAAGCCAGCAGCGTCTATCGCACCTAAAACCTACCTTTTACCGGATATTACCTTACTCAATCCGGGAACCACAACGGTTGCCGAGTATAGTGACGAGGAACTTGATGAAATAGCCATGCAAGTTGAACAGGCTTTAAAAAACTACAAACTCAACGTTCGTGTTGAAAACATCTCGGTTGGCCCCGTCGTTACCTGCATTGAACTTTCGCTTGCTCCGGGCATAAAAGTCAGCTCAATCAGTAACCTTGAACGTGATATTGCACGTTTACTCTCTGTACCTAGCGTTCGCGTCGTAGAAGTTATTCCCGGACGCCCCTTCGTTGGTCTAGAAATTCCAAATCGTAAACGCGAAATGGTTCCTTTGCGGGGCGTTCTTGAATCTCCGCAATACCAAAAAGAACATTCTCCACTGACCGTGGTACTTGGTGCCGATATTAGCGGAAAACCAGTTATCGCAAACCTTGGAAAAATGCCGCATCTACTGGTTGCAGGAACGACTGGTTCAGGTAAATCGGTTGGTATCAATGTCATACTAGCGAGCATGTTATTTAAGTCTCGACCTGATGAGCTCAAACTCATTTTGATTGACCCTAAGACGGTTGAGCTTGCGATGTATCGCGATATTCCGCATTTACTCACACCGGTTGTAACCGATATGAATGATGCTGAAAATGCGCTTCGATGGGCAGTCGCCGAAATGGAGCGACGCTACCAGCTAATGGTGGCCTTCAAAGTACGAAAAGTAGATGAATTTAATAAGGTTATCCAAGAAGCTGAAAAGCGGGGCGAACAATTGACAGACCCTCTTGTTGATCCAGCGCTATACATTGGACTTGCTAATCCGGCACCCGTATTAAAAACACTACCATACATCGTTATTGTCATTGACGAACTTGCTGACATGATGATGGTGGCAGGGAAAAACGTTGAGCAATTAATTGCGCGTATTGCACAAAAAGCACGGGCTGCGGGTATTCACCTTATTCTTGCGACACAACGTCCATCCGTTGATGTTATTACAGGTCTCATCAAATCTAATATCCCAACGCGGATAGCCTTTCAAGTATCTTCAAAAATAGATTCTCGCACTATTTTGAACACACAGGGCGCAGAAGCGCTATTAGGCAATGGTGATATGCTTTTCCTACCACCAGGAACTGGCGGCGCACAACGCGTTCATGGTGCATTTATTGATGATAAAGAAGTGGATCGTTTGACGACTTACCTCAAAAGCCAAGGTGAGCCACACTACGAAGATGCCATCATAGATCCTGTGCCCTCCTCTGCTATGGGCGCATTTGGCGCGGGAGAAAAAGATGATTCTGAGCTTGATCCACTCTATGACCAAGCCGTACAAGTCGTTATAGAATCCGGTAAAGCTTCTATTTCCGGTCTACAACGCCATCTCAGCATTGGCTATAACCGCGCAGCACGTATGGTTGACGTCATGGAACGGGCTGGATTGGTATCAGCTCCTGATAATAAAGGTGTACGCAAAGTACTCGCTGGTGGCGGCATACGCAGCGACGAATATTAAACAAGACTCATCTTGTGCAAAACCTATAGCAAACCTCGTTTCGGTATATTTCGCCATTTAAACCACAAGGAAACCTATGAAAAAGACTCTCTTCGCCATACTAGTTATCGCGTTCATTATTCCGACCACGCAAGCACAACTATTTAACAAAACGGTATTAGACGATACCAATAAGCCAACTACTACAGCAGCTCCACAAACGCCAGCCAAGACGACTGAAAATACCAGTAAGAATGAGCCCACGGCACTTGATACCTTTATGCAAGGAACAAAAGATTTACAAGCAAACTTCGTACAAACCGTTTATAGCAAGCGCGGCGCTGAAAGTAGCCAAGGTAAAATGTGGATTGCTAAGCCCGGAAAGTTTTATTGGGACTACCAGAAACCTAATGCGCAAAAAATCATCAGCAATGGCAAAAAAGTCTATCATTATGACCTTGATCTAGAACAAATTAGTGTCCGCAATCGTGATGAGCTTGTTGGTGATATTGCCGTTGAACTCTTAAATGGCGATAACAATATGACGCGTAATTTTAAAATCAACCGCGTGGTCAAGAACTTAGCTCCGGCGCGCTTACAAAAGCAGATTGGCAATGGTGTCGCTTACCGTCTCTTACCGAATACCCACCAAGAAGAATATGAATCACTATGGGTTGTTTTAGATGGTAATGCTATTCGGGCAGTTATGGTGGATGGCGGTAATAACCAAACGATTATTAGCTTTAGCGACATGAAGCGTAACGTTGGCATTCCTGCCAAACAATTTGAATTCACGCCACCACCTGGCGTAGATATTGTCGGGAAATAATATCTTCCCCCGCCTGAATATTAGGTTGACATCTCATCTAACTATTGAGTAAATAAATATTCAAATTATCAACGGGTATTTCAATAAAAATATTATTGGAATACCCATTTAAAATAATAAGACTTCATGTTAACACCGCCATTACCCATCTTATCTATCTCAATAACCCAAATAAATTAGGTAACTTATTTAGTATAGAGATTAGATATCTCTATACTAATTATGCGTAAATACCAAGTATTTTTATTCATATGAAATAGATCGAGTAGAATAAAGATTTATTAGAGTAGATTCGTTGCTTCAATTCATGTACCTATAATAGTCAAGCTATATCTATAAAATATGATTTTAATCTGTGTAATAGCAGCTCTAACTTAAAACAAAATCTATTAAAAATTTATGGAAGGAGCGCATGAAGAAAATCTCTCCTTAACGCTGAATCAATATATGGAAAAATACCACGTAATATTTTCATTTTCTTTGTTTATACTGATATTCCTACTAATAGCATTACCAGTGCACGAGCAGCATTGATTAGTGTTTGTGATTATGTTACTACAATAATCAAACCTTTAATGACAGCTAACCCGTATAATAGCTGAGCAATTACGCTCTGCTTTGCAAAATTGGGGCAATGAACGGTATAAATGATAAAGAAAAACAAGCCGTTTATGACCAATTTATATTGATTCGTATGGCATTATTTATGCTATAAAGCAGAAATAGATAAACTGTAGGAAGTCGGAGCGTTGTTTACATTTTTGAGATTTGTTTGCTTTTATTTTTTGCATAAAGGATTCTTTAGGAATTTTTAGCTACCATCAAGAACCATGCGACTTTGTCGTGCCTTTGGCATTCTTGACAATAGCTAAAAATGTCCAAAATTGAGCATCCATGCAAAAAGGAAAAGTGTAAACAACGCGATTAATTCTTACAGATAAACAATCTAGACCTAGGACAGAAGCGGTAATGCATTAGGTGGGTAAACAAGTTCTAGAAGGATTGTTTAATGCAAAGGCTAGTCCAAATGACTTCCTCTGGACTAAAAAATATTAGTGATAGAAAATATTATTTTTGGATAAATCTGAACAAAATATACACATGAAGCATTATTGGCAAATGATACGATGAGTGAACAATCTTCTCTATTCAGTCGTACGACAGATATCCCCCTCGCCGAGAAACTCCGTCCTAAAACCCTTGACGATTATATTGGTCAACGGCACATTCTTGGAGAAGGCATGCCGTTATCGGTTGCTATTGCTCAGAAGAAACCTTTTTCCATGCTTTTCTGGGGTGCTCCTGGTTGTGGCAAAACTACGTTGGCACTTCTTCTCGCCGATGTCTTCACTGCGCATTTTATTCGACTTTCAGCTGTTTTCTCCGGTGTTAAAGAGGTGCGAGAAGCTATCGCACAAGCACAGCAAGATCGCAATATTGGACGTAAAACGATTCTGTTCATCGACGAGATTCACCGCTTCAACAAAGCTCAGCAAGACGCATTTCTACCCTATGTAGAAGATGGCACCATCATCCTCATCGGCGCAACCACGGAAAACCCAGCTTTCCACCTTAACAATGCCTTACTCTCCAGACTACGTGTATTCCATCTACAGCCGCTTAGTGAAGCCGAACTCATGGAAAAACTGCGACGTGGTGTTGTCGCCCTTTCCTTAGAAAATACAACAGATCGTGTTCTCAGCACTATCGCCTATCAAGCTGCTGGCGATGCACGTAAAGCTATCGGATGGTTAGAAGAATGGGCGTTATTACGCCGTCAAGGATTTGCTAGTGAAGACGCATTAGCACAAGCCCTTGCAGATCAACCGAAAGCGCTAGATAAACAAGGCGACTGGTTTTACGAGCTACTCTCCGCTTTTCATAAATCATTGCGTGGTTCAAGCCCAGATGCCGCTATGTACTGGTTTGCCCGTATGGTTGAGGGCGGCGCTGATCCGTTGGTTATCGCACGAAGAATGCTTTGTGTTGCCAGTGAAGATATCGGCAATGCCGACCCTAATGCTCTCAATCTTGCCTTAAACGCTTACCAGACTTTTGAACGACTTGGTGCACCAGAAGGTTATCTCGCACTGGCGCAAACCATTACTTATCTTGCACTCGCCCCAAAAAGCAATGCCAGTTATAAAGCGATGAAAGCCGCATTTGATTATGTACGTAAACATCCCGCGCACGCGGTACCACTGCACTTACGTAATGCTCCAACGCACATTCATCAAAGTGAGGGATATGGCACTGGCTATCGCTATGCGCACGACGAGGCTCAAGCCTATGCTGCTGGACAAACGTACTTACCCAATGAAATGGCTGAAATACGTTTTTATTATCCTAATCGTCGCGGTTTTGAAATAAAACTTGCCGATAAACTGGAGCAATTGCGAACGCTTGACGCGCAAGCGCGCCATGATTCTGAACTCTAAAGACAGTTACGGCATCACAAGCACTTTCATAAAAAGCAAAAAAATCATTTGTAATTAATCTGAATACGAAAGACTCAAGGAAAAATAAAATACGATTCATATAATGAATTGCGGTTTAATTTAAAGATTTCCACTTTAAACACTCTACTATAGTCAATCAACTTAATTTAAATAACACTTTTGAATAACTCATCCACTCACATATTCTGAGACCTGTGCAAAAACCCTCCAACTCATCCACGCATTCATTTTTCAACACAAATGAGCCTGTTTTC
>JAUMZX010000064.1:4281-9788 GCA_030527905.1 Cardiobacteriaceae bacterium | reverse complement strand
CGCTGTTATCGGATAATAAAGCGATTTGTAGCGTTTTAGCGTTGTTATGGCAGATTAACCTCAGAATCTCATAGTAATTCTATCTTCTAGACGAAAAGCGGATTCAAGCCGCAATAACTATTTCTGTTGCCGTGCCAGCAATTTTTAAGATGAATAGGCATCATAGTTAGTGCCCAGCCATGATTAAAACAGCGCTTGTTTCATAAGCAAAGCGACTAACCGTTTGGTTTCGTCGCTGTTGCTAAATGGTTGTTTGATTACGGTAGTAGTTCTCGTAGCGGTGTAAAGTGATTGTTGAGATAGGTCTCAAAGTCTATTTGCGGTTGCGCTTCAATTTGTTGCTGCTGTGCCAAACTGTCAGCAGCTGCCTGTTGTAATGCTGCCTGTGTTGCGCTGTCCAATGTGGTATGCAAATTATCATGATGGCGTTCGCGCCAAGCGAGGTGATGAGCAAGAAAACCATTTTCTTGAATGCCATGTTGTGTGCGCCAAGGGAGTTGCTGCTGTTGTTTGATTTCAGTCGTGAGGGTCATCAGTGCTTTCGTGGTGTGGTCATTGTTGCGTTCTGTGTCTAGTCGTGCTGCAACGGGTCGTATGGCTTCCAGGAGTTCGAGGGCAACGTCATGTATGGGGCGATCATGGCAACGTTGTTTGAGCATGAAGTCTGAACTGAGACCGCAACAGGCGCTACGTAAGCGGTTGTAGTCGTTCTCGTCACGAATGGCATGTTGATGTGTCGGTTCAGGATTGAGAATGCACCAGAGCATGAAGGCCTCAAGGATATGCAATTGCGCCAGACTGACGCCGCATGGGTCTTCAGGGTTGATGTCTAGTAAGCGCAGTTCTAGGTAGGAAATGCCGCGTTTGGCCAATGCTAGAGTGGGCAATTCGTTGTTGTGTGTCGGTTGTTTCGGACGGGCGGCCGTGTAGTATTCGTTTGCAATTTGCAGGATATGCGTGCTGATTTGTTTACGGCTGCCGTCTGGATTGTAGAGGCCTAAGTATTCAAAGCGTGGTGCTGGTGTGCTGACCGCGCTGGCAAGGTCGTGAACGTAGGTATTTAGGTCATTAAAGCTGACGGTAAAAGGTGTTTTGTTCTGGTAACCCAGTTCGCTCATGCGCAAGCTGCTCGCGTGCCGCCAGCCTAGAGTTGCGGGGGCGATAGGGTCGAGTACACCGTGCGCGGGGCGGAAGCTGTCGTGTACGGCAGGCGATGCGCCGTAAAGGTAGCTAATCAACCAAGCGTGGCGATTGATTGCGCGTAAAGCACCCATGTAGCGACGGTTGATGTAGTCCTGATTGGCGGTTTCGCCGTCCTTTGCCGCCAGCTGTGTCCACAATGCTACCGGTGGTGAGTAGTTGAAATGAATGCCGGAAATCATTTGCATGCTTTTGCCGTAGCGATGGCCAAGTCCTTCGCGATACAGCCGGCGCATTTTTCCACCATTACTGTTGCCGTAATAACCTATGGCAATGTCTTCGTTATTTTCCGGCAGGATGCACGGCATGCTCCCCGGCCATAGTTGTTCTTCGCCAATGTTTTGCGCACAGTAGCGGTGTAAGGCGAGTAGTTGAGCATAAGCTGCGGGGGGGGAGGTGTGAGGATCGGTAACGATTTCTAGTAAGGCTTCGGCGTAGTCAGTCGTAATATTATTATGGGTGTAAGCGCTGCCTAACGCAGTGGGGTGAGCAGTGCCGGCAAGGGTGGCATCAGGGTTGTTGCGTAGGGTTTCGCGTTCAATGCCGAGGTTGCCGTGGGCAAGGTTGAGGTCGTTCATGGGACGTGCTCTCGTGGAAATGAAAGAGCATGATAGCTTATGATGTGGTTTTTAGTCAGGGGAGTTGGTCGATGGATATTGCAGTTTTGATGGATGAGTTGGAAGGTATTAAGTCTTATAAGGACACAACGTTTGCCTTGATGTTGGCGGCGCAGGCGCTTGGTCATCGGGTGCGAGTGTTTGGTCAACATGATTGGCAGGTACGTGATGGCGTGGTGCAGGCGTATGTGCGGACAGTGCAGTTGCGTGATCAGGATGAGGATTATTTCCGCGTGCTGAATGAGGAAGTGATTGATCTGGGTGAGGTGGATGTGGTGCTGCAACGTAAAGACCCGCCGTTTAATCTGCGCTATATTTATGATAGCTATATGCTTGATTTGCTGGAAAAACAAGGCGTGCGCATCGTAAATCCGCCGCAGGCATTGCGCAATATGAACGAGAAGTTCGCCATTACCCGTCTGCCGCAATGCACGCCAGAAACGTTAATTACGAAGTCGCGTGGCGAGATTCTGGCGTTTTTACGTGAGTTCGGTGAGGTTGTTGCAAAACCGCTGGATGGCATGGGGGGCAGCGGTGTGTTTAAGTTGAGTATGGGCGATAAGAATACCAATGCGATTTTGGATGCGATGAATCCTGATGGTTTGCAGACGTTAATGGTGCAGCGTTATCTTGATAAGGTGGTCGAAGGTGATAAGCGTATTCTGGTGATTCATGGTGAAGCGGTGGATTATGGTTTGGCGCGCTTGCCTGCTGATGGAGAATTTCGCGCTAATCTTGCAGCGGGCGGACGTGGTGTAGTGCAGCCGTTAACAGAAAGGGAATGGTGGATTGTTGAGCAGGTTAAGCCGTTATTGGCGGAGCAAAATTTATATTTGGTTGGGTTGGATGTGATTGGCGGTTATTTGACAGAGCTGAATGTAACCAGCCCAACTTGTATGCGGGAAATTGAGAAAGCGACGGGGCAGAAAATTGCAGAGCGTTTTTGGCAGGGGTTGGCATGACAACGGAAAAAAGCCAGGATGATAAGAATGAGTTACACGGCGAGGCATTATTATGGCGCTATGCTCGCTGGAATAAGGATGAAGATGAGGAGCATACGCCAGGTTGTCCCTGCTGTTTACAGGAAAATCGGTAGGCTGGCGGCGTGCTATTTTTTCAGACGCACGGATGAATATTGCGCGTGCGTTACGCGCTTATGTAAATAAGCGGTAGTGGGGCGCCGAATGTATTCGTTGCTCCGTATTCATGTGTGCTGGTTTGAGTATTTTTATGGTTAGGCACGGATTCTTTTCAGCGCCGCCGTTGGATGGCGATATTGGGCAGGTTCCAATTGTAGATGATAGCCAAGCCACGAATGATGAGAACGAGTAGCATGGTCAGTAGGTCGCGTAACCATAAGCTGACCCCAAAATGTAGCAGAACAAAATAGAAGATTCCACCAATCATGGCAGCGGTCAGGTAAATTTCTTTTTGCAGGATTAAAGGGACTTGACGACAAACGATGTCGCGCAGAATACCACCCATGACTGCCGTAATAACGCCCATTAAAACGGCTACAGGTGGAGAGACAACCCGTATTTGCGCGATTTCGATGCCGATAACGGTGAAGGTGGCTAATGCCAGCGCATCAAACCAGCGGAAGGGTTTATCAAGGCGCTCGAACTGATAGTAAAACACTTGGGTGATGAGCGAGGTAGCAGTAATGAGGTAGGCGTAGCTTAGGTCTTGTAGCCAGAACATGGGATGACGATTGAGCAGTAAATCTCGTATTGTGCCGCCGCCGATGGAGGCAACAAAGGCAATCATCACTGCACCAAAGATATCAAGATGTTGTCGTTTAGCAAGCACTGTGGCTGCAACTGCACTGGTAAAAACGCCAAACAAATCGAGAAATCGAATGATGGTTTCGGGAGCAATAAGCATGGCAAGCTGGTGTTAAGAAAAAACGCGCGCTAGGATAGCACCTTTCGTTTTTTTCATAAGAGGTGTTTTTATGCAGGGTGTTCGACGATTTTCTTCTTGGGTGGGGCAGACGTTTGCGTTGTGGGCGGTTGTCTTTGCTATTTTAGGATTCAGTTTGCCGCAGGTTTTTGTCCCTTTGAAAGGTCACATACCTTATATGCTTGGCATCATCATGTTTGGTATGGGGCTGACGCTACGCGCTGAAGATTTTATGGAAATCGTTCGTCGTCCTTGGCAAATATTATTAGGCGTTGTTGCCCAGTTTTTGATTATGCCATTGCTGGCTTTCTTATTGATTCAGGTGTTTACACTCCCATCTATGGTGGCGGTAGGGGTGATCCTGGTCGGTTGTTGTCCAGGCGGGACATCCAGTAATGTCATCACGTATCTGGCGCGCGGTGATGTGGCGTTAAGTGTTACTGTTACCGCTTGCTCTACGCTATTGTCGCCGTTTTTAACACCGTTATTGTTGCAGCTGTATGCGCACGAAACGGTAGATATTGAAGTGCTGAGCATGATGCTAACGATTATGGAAACGGTATTGTTGCCTATCGTTTTGGGCGTGATTATTAATCGTTTGTTTAGCCGCCATTTGCAATTGCTGCGTGATGCGCTGCCGCTTGTTTCAGTAACGGGTATTGTGTTGATTTTGGCAACCGTTGTGGCGCTTAGCAAAGGCAAAATTGCGGAAAGTGGTCTGCTGATTTTTGCGGTGGTCATGTTGCATAATCTTTTAGGCTATTTGTTGGGATGGGTAGCCGTTCGTGCTGTCGGGTTAGATAGCGCGCAACGTCGGGCTATTATGGTTGAAGTGGGTATGCAAAATAGCGGTCTGGGGGCAACGCTGGGTGCTAAGTATTTCACTCCAGAAGCGGCATTGCCGAGCGCGATTTTTAGCGTTTGGCATAATATTAGCGGTGCGCTGGTTGCTAATGTTTGTACGTGGTGGGATAAGCGTAAAGCAAAACTGTAATATGCTGTAAAGTGGGGTAATGTGGCTTTATCGTCCATTAACCCCATATTTAAGTAGCGGAACAGTTGCTGGCAAGGATTGAATGGATAAAACAGTGGACGGTTATGATTTTGTGTCCTCAAGAGTTTCTGACAAAAATGCTTTTTGATTTAGTCGACTATCTCTTGAACGCAAGAAACGGGTGATCGCTGAGTTCTGATGTATGAGGTACCGTGGTGCTTACTCGCACACAAAATGCGGGTAATCAACTTTGATATTGTCTACTCCTTGTCTTTAAGTTAAGAGCAATACGCCGTTGCGTTAAAAAAGCCGCCCTTATGGGCGGCTTTGCTTGTTTCGTGGAAGTTATTTTTTCTCGATAGAGAGGTATTTAGATGGTACGTGATCCATAACGTTGGCTTGGTAGCCTTTAACATAAGGCTTGACGAGTCGTTTGGAAACGTAACTGTAAATAGGGGCGATAGCGTAGGCATCGGTAAATTCCTGCTCCGCTTCTTTCAAGATGCCCGCCCGTTTACTAAGGTCCTGTTCCTGTCCTGCTTGCGTGAGTAATTGATCGAATTTCTCACTTTTGAAGCCAACATCATTGGACTTAGAGGTGCTACTAAATAGTTCTAAGAAAGTATATGGGTCGTTGTAATCACCAATCCAACCAGCACGAAAGGCTTGCGTTTGCTTTTTCTCTTTACGTGTAGTTAGGAACACTTTGAATTCCTGATTGGATAATGTACTTTCTACGCCCAATGCCTTTTTCCACATGGCCGCTATTGCTACCGCAATTTTTTTGTGGTTCT
>JAUMZX010000064.1:0-4181 GCA_030527905.1 Cardiobacteriaceae bacterium | reverse complement strand
CGGAGGTGAAAGGTATATTTTTTGCCATCTTCGGAGATATCCCATGTTTCAGCAACGCCTGGAATAACATTGGCTGAGCCATCTTCTGCCGTGAGCCCTTCAAATAGGTCGCGCATGATATTGGATTCTGGTACGCCTTCTGAAACTTGTGGGTCAATGGTTTTAGGTTCAGAGCCGTTGCCACGACGTAAAATCGCTTCGGCATAGGCGCTTTGTGCACAGACACTTAATGCGGCAGCCAGTAGAAAAAACGATGCTTTTTTCTTGATTTTCATAGAGATTTCTCCTTTGATGGCTTATTTAGGGGATTTGTAGCCTATCATAATAATTATTCATGAGTTATTATCGCCTTTCGTTTTATTAGATGATAAGACGACATCATCATGATTTTTAACGACTTATAGGTTTACCATGTTTCAATATGTTTTACGACGCCTGCTGGTCGCTATTCCGACACTCTTAGTCATCATTACGCTCGCATTTTTTCTTGTGCGCGCGGCGCCCGGTGGGCCTTTTGATCAAGAACGCTCAATTCCTCCTGAGATTCAAGCAAATCTGAATAAAGCCTATCATTTGGATGAACCGCTTTATCAGCAATATTTCCGGTATATGGGTAATATTCTGCGCGGTGATTTTGGCCCGTCTTTTCAATATGCAGATCGTACGGTTAATGAAATGATTGGTGATGGTTTTATTGTTTCTATGCAGTTGGGACTTTCTGCCATTTTTATCGGCGTGGTTATCGGTTGCCTATTGGGGGGCTGTGCTGCAATTCGGCAGAACACGCGGGCGGACTACGGGATTATGAGTTTCTCTACGATTGGGATTACGATTCCGAATTTTGTCATGGCGCCGTTGTTGGTACTAGGTATTGCGGTGTTGTTGCGAAACTGGTTAAAGAGTCACGGCTGGAATACAGAATGGTTACCGCGAGCAGGCGGCTGGGGTGAATATGGCTTTACCCAGATAATCTTACCTGTGATTTGTTTATCTTTACCGCAGATAGCTTATATTTCTCGCTTAATGCGCGGTTCTATGATTGAGGTACTACATGCCAATCATGTGCGTACAGCACGCGCTAAAGGTCTTTCTGAACGTAAGGTGATTTTGAAGCATTGTTTGAAACCAGCCTTGATGCCTGTCGTGAGTTATCTTGGTCCTGCATGCGCTGCCGTATTAACCGGTTCGGTTGTTATTGAGCGGATATTTGGTATTCCTGGGATTGGTCGCTTTTTTGTTCAGGGTGCATTGAATCGTGATTACACGCTTGTACTAGGTGTAGCGGTCTTCTATGGTGCTTTGATTATCCTGTTCAATTTGCTGGTTGATCTGGCTTATGCTTATCTTGATCCGAAAGTGAGATTACGTTCATGAATAATGATAATACCTCTAGCAAAAAAGATAATATTCCTGTCATTTTGGATGCGGCGCCTAAAGGGCAAAGTTTGTGGCAACAGGCGGTGTTACGTCTTATTAAAAACAAGGCCGCAATGGTTTCCATTGTAATTCTTCTTTTGCTTGCTGCCGCGGCACTTATTGCGCCGCATTTACGGCCATTTGAGATAGATGAAGTATTCTGGGATATTGATTATCCTTCAGCACCCAGTTTATCGGATGGGCATTGGTTTGGAACTGATGGTAACGGACGCGATTTGTTTGTACGGACGATGTTCGGTATTCGTATTTCTCTTTTGGTTGGGTTGTGTGCAACGTTAGTAAGTCTGATTATTGGCGTCACGTATGGCGCGATTGCGGGTTACATCGGTGGTCGAACGGACAATTTGATGATGCGGGTTGTTGATGTGCTTTATGCCATGCCATTTATGTTTTTTGTAATTTTGTTGATGGTGTTCTTTGGACGTAATATTTTTCTGATGTTTGCCGCAATTGGTGCTATTGAATGGTTGACTATGGCACGTATTGTCCGTGGACAGGCGATGAGTTTGCGCCATAAAGAATTTGTAGTTGCAGCTAATGCGTTGGGCGTTTCAACGGGAAATATTGTCAAATGGCATATTGTGCCTAATACACTGGGAACAGTGATTGTTTATGTTACGTTGACTATTCCTGCGGTTATCCTGACAGAGAGTTTTTTGAGTTTTTTGGGTCTTGGTGTACAGGAACCGTTAACCAGTCTTGGCGTTTTGATTTCTGAAGGAGCGAAACAAATGGAAACATCGCCATGGATGCTGATTTTTCCAGCCTCTATTCTGGCCATTATTCTTTTCTGTTTTAACTTTGTTGGCGATGGATTGCGCGATGCCCTTGACCCTAAAGACAGGTAAGTACAATGACTCACAATACTCCTCTCCTTTCAATTTCTAATCTACACGTTTATTTTCATTTGAATACTGCGACGGTTCATGCTGTGCGCGGCGTTAGTTTCAGCTTGAATAAGGGCGAAACGCTAGCATTAGTGGGTGAATCTGGTTCTGGAAAATCTGTCACAGCTATGAGTGTTGTGCGATTGCACCCTTCTCATATGACGGAATATGGTAAAGAATCAAAGATTGAATTTGAAGGTATCTCCATTTTAGATGCTGACGAATCTGAATTGCGTAAATTGCGCGGCGATCGTATTGGCATGATCTTTCAAGAGCCGATGACTTCTCTTAACCCTTTTATGCGTATTGGTGAGCAGTTAGGTGAAGCCATTACAGCACATCGATCACAAGCGTCGGCGACTGATATTTACGAACGTTGTAAGCATCTGTTGGAACGCGTAGGGATTAATGAAGTTGAGCGACGTCTCCAGCAATATCCACACGAATTTTCGGGCGGGCAGCTACAACGGATTATGATAGCCATGGCGCTAATCAATGAACCTGATTTACTGATTGCGGATGAACCAACGACAGCGCTTGATGTGACGATTCAGGCGGAAATCTTGGATTTGTTACACGATTTGCAACGACAGATGGGAATGGCGATTATCTTTATTACCCATGATTTAGGACTTGCTAAGCATTATGCGGAAAAAGTGTGTGTGATGCGGCTGGGAAAAATCGTTGAGCACGGTAATATCAAAAAAGTGTTTGATGAACCGCAACATGATTATACGATTGAATTGATTAATGCCAAACCAGAAGGCATGAAAGAGGCTGTAGCAACAGATGCGCCAGTGCTTTTGGATGCAAAAGACGTGCATGTGGAATTTATTGTTGAGCGCAGTTTTTTCAGAAAACCACGTAAAGTATTTCATGCGGTAAAAGGTATAGATCTGAAGCTACAGAAAGGGCAAACCATTGGTGTTGTAGGAGAATCAGGATCGGGAAAATCTACTTTAGGCAAGGCGTTGATGCATATGCTTCCTTATCGTGGTGAGGTGTACTTTGAAGGGCAGAACCTTGCTAGTATCCGTGGAAAGGCGCAGCAAAAAATAAAAGCAGATATGCAAATTGTTTTTCAGGATCCTTATGGTTCACTCTCACCACGCCTGACGATTGGTGAAATTATTGGTGAAGGGTTACTCGTACATCAGCCGCAGTTGACGCGTAAACAACGGTTGGAAAAAGTGGCTGCTATGCTGCAAGAGGTTTCTCTTGCTCCCGATATGATTAACCGTTACCCACATGAGTTCTCAGGTGGACAACGGCAACGTATTGCAATTGCTCGCGCCGTCATTTTAGAGCCTAAGTTTGTTCTATTGGATGAACCTACATCAGCACTAGACCGTTCTATTCAGGTGAAAGTAGTTGAGTTATTGCGTAATCTGCAGAAAAAATATCATCTTTCTTACGTGTTTATTAGTCATGACTTATCCGTTGTTCGTGCTATGAGTGATGAAGTGCTTGTGATGAAACAAGGTGAAGTTGTAGAGCGGGGTAGTGCAATGCAAATTTTCCACGAACCACAGACAGATTACACGCAGCGGTTAATTAAAGCCGCCTTTGATTTGTAGGGACAACGAATAGGGGGACTCTTACAGATTGGGATACGTAGGTTCTTCTATTTATACATGATTATAGGAAAAACGTAAGTTTGTCCTTTCTTAAGATTGCATGGGATAGCGTTTTGTTGCTCGGGGCTAGTTATGAGGGAGGGCAAGGGGAAGAGAAGTGTAATCCACGATAATTTCTTCTTTTCCTTGCCGCCTCGTTAGGGAATAATTTTATAATTAGACAGGTTGAGACCTTTGCAAAAGGTTCCCAAACTGCTTACATTACCCCGACATCCACAAC
>JAUMZX010000063.1 GCA_030527905.1 Cardiobacteriaceae bacterium | reverse complement strand
CTTGCCGATGAAAGGGTGTGAGTTTAATTCTTTTGTGCATGTTCATTACAGTATTCTCTCAAATTACTGTAAACAACGCTCCAATTTCCTACACCTAAAACAACTGCATAGATGAATCGCCGTTCTTTATATCTGCTTTCAAAAATATAGGGTCGCAATGCGACCCTATATTTTTGACTGAATCATCATACGAATTATTGACGGATAGCGCCAAAACTTCCTGACAATTGTTGCGATGTATCACTAAAAATACCACCAAGTTCATGGGCGTTATCTCCGTAAAAATACCCAGCACTACTCACGCTTGCACCACTAGGGGTTGCAAAACTGTTGCCATTTATTTTTGCGTGAATGGATGAAGGTGAGAAGGTTTGTTCGTCATCAGGTTTAATCACACCTTCCAGGGTTCTCGCAGCAAAATCACTTGTAAAATCGGCGATGGCGTCATCTGCTTCACCGTGGTGAACAACAGCTGCGTGCCCACTGTATTTTGCGACACCACTACTAGGCATATTGGTTGTTAATACTCCCTGCGTGAAAATAAAGTCCTCATTTCCCTTTTTGATGTAGCCATAACGGCTATTGTTGTAATCAAAATTACTTACAATAAAGACTTCATAGCTTTTACCATTACTACTACGAATATTTTTCGTTATAACGGCGCCATTCTCATTGACGGGGCGGAGATTCAATGCTTGATTGTTTACATGCAAAACGTTCAAATCATTTCCACCCACATTGAGCGTCTGAGTATTAGCGTTGATTGTCGAAAGCGTGGGGACAACTACCGCAAGTCCACGGTACGCTCCGGTTATGCTATTCCCCGCATTATTCCCCGGAATATTGGCCACAGCGGGCGGTGGATCCATCGGGCTAGTACCATTATCACTACCACCGCCACCACAGCCTGTAAGTATCCCGCCCAATAGAAGCACTGCCGATTGTGAGAAACATATTGTTGTTTTCAAAATAAACTCCTTATTGCAATATAGATGAAATTTTTTTGCATATTAGCTTAAGTAAAGCCCTAATCCAATGATTACAGCGCATCATCATCCAATTCACCCGTGCGGATACGAATCACCCGATCTAATGGCGTGACAAAGATTTTTCCATCACCAATTTTGCCAGAGTTGGCAGTATCTCGAATCGTTTCTACCACTTGGTCGGCAAGGCTATCACTCACCGCAATTTCCAGTTTCAGCTTCGGCAAGAAATCAATAACGTATTCTGCGCCACGATATAGCTCCGTATGCCCTTTTTGTCGTCCAAAACCTTTAACTTCCGTTACGGTAATCCCTTGTACACCGATGTCGGAAAGGGCTTCGCGCACATCATCTAATTTGAATGGTTTGATAATCGCTGTAATCATTTTCATAGGATAATCTCAGTTAAATTGATAAAAATCTGCATCATTATTGCTGTAACGACGTGGACGGAACCCCGTCCATTTATGGAAATGACGTTCAATATCAGTATGCACATCCAAAACTGTCGCAAAGATTGCCATACGCATAGTTACTCCATTATCTGCCTGACGGAAAATCGCCAGATTAGGCAGATCATCCAGATCAGTGGAAAGGTCAAACGCACCAGCTCGACCATCACGCGGCAGTGGATGCATAATCACAACGTCTTTCTCCGCATAATTTTCTATGGCAGCACGATTGATACGATAGTCTTCGCTGTATCCTTCCATTTCTTCGCCGCCTTCAATGCGCTCACGTTGGATTCGAGTCGCATAGATGATATCTACGCCTCGTAAGCCATTACTGATGCTATCGAATTCCTGTACATGGTGACCCGCTGCTTTCAGGCTATCCAGCAATGATGGCGGCGCGGCAAGTGCTGGCGGCGCAATAAAATGGAATGTGATATTGCGGAATAAACGCAATAAACGGCAGAGCGAATGAATGGTGCGTCCATGTTTCAGATCACCAACCAATGCAATGGTCATACCGTCAATCGTTTTACCCAATCGCGCAAATTCATTATGAATTGTGTAGTAATCAAGCAATGCCTGACTCGGGTGCTCCCCTGTTCCGTCCCCCGCATTAATCACAGGAACACATATACCTTCTGCAAATTGCGCCACAGAACCGGTTTCTGGATGCCGCATTACAATAGTATCGGCATAACCGCTGATAACACGCGCCGTATCTTGTAATGACTCACCTTTAGATAGAGAGGAAAAAGTAAATCCCGTGGTATCACAAACATGTCCACCAAGACGAGAAAATGCCGTATGGAAACTGATACGGGTACGCGTACTTGCCTCAAAAAAGAGGTTTGCCATCATGGCACCTTCCAATGCATTACAACGATATTGCCGCTGTGCAACAGGTTCGAGTATTTTCGCAACTTCCAGCAACTGCTCTAGCTCGCTGCGGTTGAACTGTTCGATTGAAAGAACATGACGACCAATAAGTGAAGACATAGGTTTTGCTCCGTGTGAATTTGCCGCATTATATAGCGATAGATGTAAGAGGGAGAAAATTGATGATAGCTTTAATTCAGCGTGTAAATGAGGCGAGCGTAACCGTCGATAATATAGAGATAGCCTCCATAAAACAGGGCTTATTAGCATTTATCGGCATAGAAAAAAATGATACGGCAGATAACGCTACACGTTTACAACAAAAATTACTCAACTATCGTATTTTTTCAGATGATGAAGGGCGTATGAATCTGAATGTTTGCGAAACAAATGGCGAAATACTGCTCGTATCGCAATTCACACTGACCGCCAATACGACAAAAGGAAACCGTCCGGGATTTGATCCCGCAATGCCTTCTGCAGCTGCCGAAACAGTATTTGCCCGCTTTTGCGCCGCTATGCAACAACACTATCCACGCGTACAGTGCGGCATCTTTGGCGCTAACATGCAGGTACGCCTCACAAACGACGGACCAGTAACCTTTTGGCTACAAACCTGACGCGGCAATACGTTTTCTAATATTAGATTCAATCAAAATACCTGCAAGCATAGACAACACCACACTTCCAGAAAACCAATAAATGCCGCTATGTATCTGTACTTCAACCAGCCAACCCAATTTTAAAATCATAAATATCTGAGCCACGACAAACACATCCAGCATAGAAAATTTAGCCAGCTTACTTAACCATTGCTGCCAATGCGCTAACGCGGCTGGAATCGGCGGATAATAAAAAAGATACGCAGCCATTCCTATAAATTTAACCAATGGGAACAACACGCTAAAAGATAATAATATCAGACCAAGACCAAAAGTTTTATCTGCCAACAAAGCCCCAATACCTGAAAGAACCGTAAATGTATTTTTAACCAAGACCAATTTTTTCACCGTCATCATAGGTAGCATAATACCCAGCAGAAAAGTAAATAACCCCATGATAACCAAAGCCAATAAATATAAACGCTGATAACGGTTCTCTTTCATGATAAATCCAACGGAACGTCGAGCGCTTGTTGCTCTAAACGATATTGATAACGACGGCAATAATCCAGCCATTCTGCGAGTGCACGATTCTGCGCCAATTTAGCCTGTCGCAATTGACGTATCGGCAAATGGCTATCTACCATCGCTTCTACCAGTCGAGCATCGTGATAAACCCGAATAGGAAAATCCGGTGCAAGGCGGCGTAAACGTTTCTGAGGGTAAAAATGCCCTAACTGCCATTCGCTGGTATATGCATGCCTACCAAGACAACGAATATAAATCATGGCCCGCATAGGCGCATATAACGCATACCAGTCATCATCTACCGGCAAATCAGGTAATAACAAACGAAATAACCAATAATTATGTTCATACAACGACTGTAAAGACAATTCTTCACGCTGCATGAAACGCGGATGTTGCATCTCAATCCAATCTCTCTGGCAAAGGAGAAATATTTTGGAGAGAATCCCTAGCTCGTGCAAGCCCCAAACTCTGATAAAATGGATTTATTTACATTGAGGACTAATCTGATGCAATGGCAAAATCTCATTAAGGATATTCCAGACTACCCCAAACCGGGCATAGTTTTCAAAGATATAACACCATTACTTGCAAACGGTGCAGGATTTTCAGCCGCCATTGAAGAAATGGCGCAGTTCTGCGAAGAAAGCGACCATCGACCTAGCGTCCTCGCCTGCCCCGAAGCACGAGGTTTTATTTTTGCATCGGCCTTGGCTCAGCGTCTTGGCATTGGTTTTATACCATTACGCAAACCCGGAAAACTACCTCGCGCCGTTAGCCGATTAACTTTTGATCTAGAATATGGACAAGATACCCTTGAAGTTCACAAAGATGACATCACATCAGATATGCGTATTATGATGGTGGACGATGTCCTTGCTACAGGTGGCACAATGGGCGCTTGTATCCGTTTGCTGGAAGACCTTGGAGCTCACGTCATTGGCGCTGCATTCTTGATGGAAATAGAAGCCTTACACGGTAGAGAAAAACTTGTAAATATCGCGGTTTGCTCTCTCATCAAATGCTAAATACAATTTCAGGTAACCTGCCTTTACAACTTTACGCTTTGCACCTACAATTCAAAGCCATATCAACAATCGGCCTATTAGGAGCCCCTATATGAATAATATGAATCCTCGAACGATAGAAGTTATATCGCAAGATAGTATTCTTGCGCGTAATAAGGTCTTAAGACAAACCTATATCCTGTTGGGTATGAATGTACTTTTTAGTGCGCTTTGTGCTTACATAGGAATGAAAATGGGCATAGGGCGAATCAATTATGTTATCGCTCTTTTGGCTCTTATGGGATTATTTATGGGTATTAGCGCTAATCGGAATAACGGATTAGGTATTATCCTTCTATTTGCACTTACCGGTTTCCTCGGACTCTACGTTTCTAATATACTAAATATGTACGTAGCTTACGGCATGGGAAGTATTGTCGTGAAAGCGCTGGTCGGCACAAGCATCATTTTCTTTGCTTTATCTGCCTATGTACTATTTACTGGCACTAACTTCAGCTTCCTTGGTGGTTTTCTCTTCACAGGTTTGCTGGTTGTGTTCCTCGCATCCATAGGTGCCGCTTTATTCAATATGAGTGCACTGAGTGTTGCTTGTTCTGCAGGATTCCTTATCATCTGTTCAGGTTATGTCCTTTATGACACCAGCAACATTATTCAAGGAGAAGAAACCAATTACATCATTGCCACCTTGAATCTTTTCCTAGATATATTCAACATTTTCATTAGTTTATTAAATATTCTCACTGCTTTTAATCGTAACTAATTTCTTTATCCAATGATCCGGCACCTATCGAAGGGTGTCGGATTTTTATATATATGTGTCAACGTCATCTACTTGTCTGCCCTTATTGTGATGCTTTATATCAGCGTAAACCATTGCGCCATGGCGAAAATGCCTATTGCACGAATTGTGGCAGTAAGATTGATGATGGACTTGCAGATTTCCGTAAAGCATTTATTTATGCACTTACGGCGCTTATCCTATTTATTATCGCCAACAGTTTCCCTTTCATCACACTTAGCCTAAGCGGTGACACAACGACTATCTCCGTATTTTCCAGTGTGAAAGCACTATTTAACAATAACCTACACATTCTTGGTGTACTCGTTTTCATGTTAATCATCATCATGCCATTGTGGTATTTGCTGGCAGTACTATGGGTGATTACCAGTTTCCGACTTCGCTTCCTAAATAATATTTCGCAAAAATTCTTACATTGGATGTCACACATGGCACCATGGAACATGCTTGAGGTTTATCTTATTGGGGTTATTGTGACGATGGTTAAGATTATGCAAATTGCCACTATCACTTTCCAATCTGGATTTTGGGCTTTCTGCGCTCTCATGTTTTGCTCTATTTTTGTTACTATGCGTTTCGATCTAAGTGACGCAATTTTTCTTGCTTATGAAGACGATTACCGCTTCTGATACAGCTAAAGCACATCATTTAACGCTTTGCCTTGACTGCTCAACTGTAGTGGATGCCTCCTTAACACGCTGTCCACACTGTCATAGCCATCTGCATCAACGCAAACCCAAAAGTTACACGCGTACTTGGGCTTATTTATTCACATCTATTGTGCTTTTTTTTCCTGCAAATCTCTTGCCCATTACGACAACCAGCTATCTGACCCAAGCGCCACAATCAGATACCATAATGAGCAGTATTGCTCTACTCTGGCATCATGGTTCCTACAGTATCGCTGCCATTATTTTCTTCGCCAGCATATTTACCCCATTTTTTAAAATTGCTGTTTTGCTATACTTACTTACACATAAACCAAGTACTCCGCCTGTACTGCAAACCCGATTATATAAACTCATTCACTTTGTTGGTCGCTGGTCCATGATTGATGTGTTTGTCGTTGCTTTACTTGGCGCCCTTGTTCACGGCAGACTGGCGCAAATTAACCCTGCTCCTGGTATTTTCGCCTTTGCAGCCGTTGTTGTATTTACTATGTTGGCGACAGAAAGTTTCGACATGCGCCTTATATGGGATAACTACCGAGGAAACTATACATGCAAGAACCCGAAATAGCCCGAAATCGTTTAAGCTACCTATGGCTGTTACCTATAGCAGCGCTTGCGTTAGGGTTATGGCTGGCTTATACACATCTCAGTCAAATCGGGCCTGTTATCGAAATTGCCTTTACCAGTGCTGAAGGATTAGAAGCAGGTAAAACCAAAATTCGCTATAAAGATCTTGCTGTTGGGACCGTAACCGATGTAGCGTTATCCCATGATCTCAAACAGATTATCGTTACCGCGCAAATGCTCCGTACCGCTGAACCTCTACTAAAAAAAGACAGCCAATTTTGGATTGTGAAACCACAAATTTCTGTCAGCGGGGTCACCGGTCTAGGCACGCTGGTTTCTGGAAACTATATTTCTGTTAGCCCTGGAAAAGAAAACGATAGCGCTAACCATTTTATTGCATTAGATGAACCTCCTCAGATACAAGGCGATGAACAAGGCCTGCGTATTCGCTTGATTACTGATAGTACAGATGGAATTAGTGTCGGTACTTCTATTTACTACCGTGGCATTACAGTTGGACAAATTGAGCAAATCCGTTTCGGAGATGGCTACGAAAATATCTATCTTACCGCTTTCATTCACTCACCCTACGACAAGCTCATTACCACTAACACCAAGTTCTGGGACATTAGCGGCTTTGACTTCAATGTAGGTGCTAGCGGTGCAAACTTAGAAATGCAATCTCTAGAAACGCTTATAAAAGGTGGAATCACTTTCAGTACGCCGACCAGTCTTAATAACAATGATACTCTTGCAACAAATGGTGCTAGTTACCCGCTTTACGCGAATGAACGCGCTAGTACAGAGCGGAGCGGCTTTAAAAAAGAATATTACGTTGTTTATTTTGATGATATACGAGGTCT
Source organism: Cardiobacteriaceae bacterium (assembly GCA_030527905.1). Lineage (GTDB taxonomy): Bacteria > Pseudomonadota > Gammaproteobacteria > Cardiobacteriales > Cardiobacteriaceae > Cardiobacterium. The sequence goes on along the minus strand of JAUMZX010000063.1, from coordinate 2,704 downwards.
TCGCCAAGGGGCTCCTATCTTTTTTAACGGCATCAATATTGGTTCTGTAGCTGAAATACGCCTACTTTATGACGAAAAAATAGATAAAGCCGTAGTTCCGGTCCTCATTGAACTTGAACCGGGGCGTATTGATCGAGTTAATAGTGAAAAAACAGATGCTGGAACTAATATTATTACAAAACTCGTAAAACACGGATTACAAGCCACCTTAGAGACTGGCAGTTTATTGACCGGCGAAAAAATCATTACACTAAACCAATATCCCCATGACATTCACGATTTCCGGAAAGATGCTTATAGCAATTACCTTGTTTTGCCATCACGAGCTGGTGACATTAGTAAACTTACCGATGACATCAGTACTATTGTTGCTAACATCAAAAAACTACCACTTACGGAAATTGCTGATAATACAAAAGATGCTACTGCAGCAATAAAGAATATGCTTACCACACCAGGCATACAAAATCTTAGTGGACAACTCAACAACACACTGAAACAATTAGATAAAATGCTTGCTAGCATTCGTAAAGCAGGCGATAGTGCTGACAAAACATTAAATCAGTTTAACCAACAAATCCAACTGGTTAGTAAGCAGCTTGAACAAACGCTACGTGGCGTTGGGCCAGAAAGTAATATCTACTACAGCTTGCAAGAAACGCTAAAAGCTTTACAACGTAGTGCAAGAAGTATTGATGACGTTATGCGAAAAATTGATGATAAACCTAATGTCCTTATCATGGGAGAATAAAAATGGTCAGAAACTTTGGTGCACTATTAATTTCTCTGCTTCTTTCAGCTTGTGGCGGCGTACCAAACACTTACCACAATCTACGGCCTGAAATCACAGCACATACAGAAAGACAAGGAACACCAATAGCAATACGCTATACCGAGCTACCTTCCTATTATGACAAAGAATATCTTACTTACTATGATAAGACTAACCGCATCATCATTAATAAAAGCCACCATTGGATATATCCCTTTGAAAACAACTTCCGCGACGTCTTAAGACAAAAATTATCTGCGAAAACCGGTAATAGCAGAATATACACATATCCTATTGGTGATAATATTCGTCCAGAAATCATCATTGACTTACAAATTAGAGAGCTCATTGCCGACCTCTCACAACAAAAATTTATCCTAATTGCCCAATGGCAGAACAATAAAAATGGAAACGGGAAACCAGAAAATCACCAATATCAACAATTACTACCACTGACGAATACCGATCCAGATAGTATTGTTGATGCTACCGCACAAGCAATAAACCTTTTGGCAGAAGCAATCGCGCAAAGCCTATAACAACAAAATATAAGAAGAAATATCATGCAAGAATCCAATATTGACAACCCTCTCGTCCCTGCTTGGCAATTACTGCAACAAGAAATAAATCCTGCTAGTGTAAAAAACGTACCAGAGCGACAAGAAAATGCTATATATACTCAGACTGAGTATGACAAACTCTATCAGCAATACATTGAACAAAAACAGAGAGCCGATGCTTTGCAAGATAGTTTTTTTGCTAGCGCAGATGTTATGTATGAAGCACTCGCGTACCTCAATGCTTCGCGCTTATATTATGGAAAAGAAGCTGTGATGGCTAATGATATAAATGCAATCGTTGAAAATAATCCCATCCTTAATGCCTTATGCAATGATCTCCGACAAGCAAGTATCGAATCCGGAATAGGCATTGTCAGCGAAATGCATGATTCGCAGGAATATTTACGTCAACATGTTATGCAAAAATGGCAGACCCGTATGGAAGACCCTGAACAGCGAACAATGATACAAAAACAGCTGTTCAATCATCCTAATATTCCAGATGGAGAAGAATTATTCTGAATACGAAATCGACAAGCAAAATAGAATAATACAGGCTATAATAAAACAAATGACAAGCCTTGCTGTTGCAAGGCTTTTTCTTATATATCAAGAGAGATAACTATGGTTGCAAAAATTCCTATGACCCCAAAAGGCGAACAAACATTACGTATGGAACTGGAAAAATTGAAAAATGAAGACCGTCCGCGCGTTATTGAAGCTATTGCTGAGGCTCGAGAACATGGAGATCTCAAAGAGAACGCCGAATACCACGCCGCTCGTGAACAACAAGGATTCATTGAAGGCCGGATTCGCGAGCTAGAACATAAACTTAGTCATGCGAATGTTATCAATGTCAGCAGTTTACCAAAAAATGGAAAAGTTGTCTTTGGTGTTACCGTAGAGCTTGAAGACTGTGATAGCGGAGAAGAAATGACCTATAAAATAGTTGGCGAAGACGAAGCGGATATTAAAAATGGACTTCTTTCTAATACATCTCCAATCGCTCGCGCTTTACTCGGAAAAGAAGAGGGAGAAACTGTAGAAGTTACAATTCCTGGCGGCCGCAAAACACTAGAAATCATCGCTGTTCATTACAATCCGTAGCCTTTTATGCCTATTTATCAGAATACTCGACCACTCTTCTTATAATCTGAGACCTTTGCAAAAGGACCCCAAACCGCTTACATTACCCCGACATCCACAACTCAAACAACATCCCCATGAGCAGCTTCTTCCAGCAAACCGCACAAGCCATGATCAACCGCCATATCGACCGATTTCCGCTGCTCAAAATCGATCGCATCATCGACTGGTAACCCATCCTCTTGCACCTGCACCAACGAAAAACCCATCACCACCGCGAACAAGG
>JAUMZX010000062.1 GCA_030527905.1 Cardiobacteriaceae bacterium | reverse complement strand
GTTTTTCCTGTCTAAAAGGCGGGGAATCGCCCAGATATTGGGTATTTCAGGGATGGTGATGCAAGAAAATGAGCAGAAAACAGGTTCATTTGTGTTGAAAAATGAATGAGTGGATGAGATGGAGGGTTTTGCACAGGTCTCAATATGTGTATCGCTGCAAAATAGAATAGATTTCATTGAAGAACAATGATATATACAATTATCGCTTCCTAGCGCGACAGCAGCATTCCATAACAAAATTTATAACAACTTATTTGCCATTTGAGTGCACATCAGCAACATAAGATAAAATAGTTTATTGATTTTAAAATAAATAATAGCAAAAATATTCTTATCCGCGTTTTCTCTAGAATTCAAAAATCATTCCTTCCTTATCAGTCCTTGGAAAAAAGTGCGCTTTATTCTATAGAGACAATGTCATACAACAATGCCGCCACAATATTTATAGCACTACTGAACTATACATAGTAAAGGTTTGGGCTCTGTGCCCGCTCGCCTTCTATGTAGAAAAGCATAGACGAAGATTACAGCGCATCTGGTGCTGGGGGAGTGGGGGGAAGTGCACGTTTATGGTGCGAACGCTCATGCCACCAAGCAATTTTCTCCTGCGCACTCTCGCTGATAGATTCTCCCCGCAAAAAGGCATCTAACTCACTATAGCGTACGCCCATTTCATCTTCATCGGTTTGTCCAGCCCAAAGTCCAGCGCTAGGTGCTTTATCTAAGACACTTTGCGGTACGCCAAGCAAACGGCCTATTTCATACACTTGTTCTTTACGTAACGCTGCCAACGGCAAAACATCAGCTGCACCATCGCCATATTTCGTGAAATAACCCGTGTATGTTTCTGCTGCGTTATCAGTACCAATAACGATAGCACGATGACTTTGCGCCGTAGTATAGAGTACTATCATCCGCAATCTTGCCATAAGGTTACCACGCAAGACATTAACCCGTTCTGGTTGAGTATTAAGCGCAGGTGCAAGTTGCTGCATTGCGACGTCATAGAGTGGTGCAATAGAAATGGTTTTGCCGCTAAGTCCGGCGCTACACAATACAGCTTCCGCATCGTGTAAATCATTATTGCTACTGACAGCAGCAGGGAGCATTAATGCGTGTATTGGTGCCCCCGTACGTGCCAATAAATGTGCGCAAACAGCACTATCAATTCCGCCACTAACCCCTAGGGTATAACCATCCATCTTGTAGTACTCACTACGTTGCTTTTCCAGCCAATGCACAAGGTAATCAATATAGTGGCTGAGTGTCATGACGCATCTCCGGCATGTTCACGAATCAAGTCTTGTTTAAGTTGCCATAGAGGACGAGAAAGATCAACGTAATAGCCGTGTGGATGCTCTAAACGACGAATTTCATCCCATAACGTATTCTGCTCGCGTTCGCAGTGCGCACGAATTTCCGTCAATGAAGGATTATTAGCATGACGTTCTCCCTCTTCCATCCATAGTTGCGATAGTTTTCGCGCTTTAAATTTATCTACCTGTTTACGCTTCCACGGATATTCAGGATCAAAAAGTAGATAAGGTTGGTTGTCGTCAATACTTTCGTTATACAGTGTGATGACATCTGCAAGAGCTTTTCCTTCCATGTTATATAAACGCCAAAGCTGTTTAAAATCCGGTGTTGTTGTTTTTGCGAGCGTTTCACTAATCTTAATCTTAGGTTTTATCACGCCATCATGCTCTAACGCGACAATTTTATAAACGCCACCAAACACAGGATCACTTTTTGCGGTAATGAGCCGTTCACCAACACCAAAACTATCTACAGCCGCTTGTTGCTGCACTAAGTCTTTGATGAGATATTCATCAAGCGCGTTAGATACACTGATTTTTGTATCGTGCATTCCCGCATCATCCAGCATTTCCCTCGCACGATTACTCAAATAAGCCAAATCGCCACTGTCAATGCGGATGCCTTTCAGTTTATATCCATTGGGCAAAAGGTATTCCTTATGGACACGAATCGCATTCGGAATGCCTTGTCGCAGTGTGTCATAAGTATCAACCAACAAAACCGTGTCTTCTGGCCACGTTTTAGCATATTGCAGGAAGGCCTCGTATTCGCTGTCAAAACTCTGCACATAAGCGTGTGCCATTGTTCCTATAGCAGGAATGCCGCTTTGATATTCACTATACGTATTCGATGTAGCAGCAACACCGCCGATATAAGCAGCACGCGCGCCATAATGCGCAGCATCACCGCCATGAGCACGACGCGCCCCAAATTCCAACACAGGTCTGCCAGCAGCAGCATGAACAATACGCGTAGCCTTCGTAGCAATCAATGATTGATGATTTAATGTTAAGAGGAGATAAGTTTCGATAATTTGGCAATCAATTAGAGGCGCGCGTATCGTTAACAGCGGTTCATTCGGGAAGACAACAGAACCTTCAGGTACTGCCCATACATCGCCTTTAAAACGAAAGTCCGCAAGATAATTGAGAAAATCTTCACTAAATATGCCTTTACTGCGCAAAAAAGCAATATCTTCCTGACTGAAATGTATATATTGCAAGTAATCCAACACTTGCGACAACCCAGCAAAAATAGCATAGCCGCCTCCATCTGGAATACGGCGAAAAAAATAATCGAAATAAGCGATTTCATTTTGCCGCGCTTCATTGAAGTAACTCTGCGCCATGGTCAGTTCGTAAAAATCCATGAGTAATACGCGTGAATGCATGAGTTTGTCCTTTCAGTCTTGCGGTTTACGTGTATCCATCAATTCACCGTGCACAATCGTTCCATCTTCACGAGTAGCAGTAACATCATCATGAGACTCAGTCGGTTCGGTGTAACGCTCTCTTTGCTGCCAGGCAAAAGTACTCGAAAACGTCTGCGGCTGAAGGATTCGGAGCAGTGTTGCCGCAAAGAGTGAACGTAAAGGTGGGATGAGAAAAACCAATGCCAGCATGCTGCTGATAAAACCTGGAATAATAAGCAAAATACCTGCTGTCATTCGGTAAATACTTTCACGCGCCACATCTTTATTGGGTGCTTGCGCCATGCGCATAGTCGCTTCTTGTTGACTACGCAATAAATACGAACCAGCAGCACTTGATAAGAATAATAAAGCTAGCGTTGTGAAAAAACCTACTTTAAAAATAACTGCAATAAGCGTAACCAGCTCCGCTACACCCCAAAAACCAAGTAAAGCGATAAATGGCATGGATACTTTCTCCGATTTATAAAATAAAGCAAAATCATTATAGCGGTATCCTTAAGTGATGATGTATGAGTATTTGTTTTGAATCCGCTGAAATCCAAAGCACGTGCATCACAGAATCAGCTTGTTAGAAGCATGAAAATTGGCTGTTTCCAGCAAATTTTTCTCCACACCCAAACAAAATAAAAGCATAACGATGGCTATATCAAAAAGTGCTTAAAAGTAAAAAATGTCCAACAGATTGTGGAAAGATGACTTTTCATTATGGGTCTTAAACACCAGATTTTGCTGGCGTCGCAAAGAATTACTGTAGCGACTTTTCTGAATGAAAATCCATAGAAACGGAATTTTTTTTCGCTAAAATTGCGCCGCTTTCAAAAAACAAAAACTTTTCTAAACATGAAGGACAAATTGCAATGCAACGATTTTTACTTTTTATTCTAACGATTTTAACCGCACATGCTTATGCGGAATCAGATCCGTTACCTGCAGAAGATGTATTCAAGCCTGAAATCCATCAGATTGCGGATGGCAATGGCTATCAGACGGAGGTGACCATCAAATTTCCTGAAGGTTACTATCTCTATGCCGACAAAACCACTTTGAGTGGCGCACAAGGTGAAGAAAGCCGCACACCTGCGGAAGAAAAAGATGATCCTTACCTTGGGCCGACCCGTGTTTGGCATCATGCCCCAACTATCACCCTGAAACATCAGGACGCTGCCGACTCATTCACATTAAAGGCGCAAGGTTGTCAGGAAAATGTCGTTTGCTATCCGCCAACAACATGGACGCTACACGTTGAGAAAGCCACTCCTGCTATGACGGAAGCAAGTCAAGTCACTGCTAATAATGAAGCCACACCAACCAAAGAAGAAGCGGCACCAGAGTTATTCCAAAATAGCAATGAAGATATTCTTGAACCAGAAGAAGCTTTTGTTGTTAATGCCACGCCTAAAGATGGCAAGCTTCTGGTCAGTTATCGTATGCCTGATGGCTACTATTTGTATAAACGTAGTCTGAAAGCTGAGCTGGATGGAGCACCATTTGCACTATCCTTGCCAGAAGGAGAATTACACCAAGATGAATTCTTAGGCGAACAACAAATTTACCGTCATGAGCTGCGTTTTGAGCAAGAACAACCCGCACAAGGGGGCGCATTAACCTTACATCTGCAAGGGTGTGCTGAAGGTCGTATTTGCTATCCGCCTATGACCCGCACCTTCACCGTGCCTGCTACTGATTCTGGCAAAATGCCGGCTGCATCTGCAGTTAATGACAATAACAGCCATACAAACGAAATGAAGCATGAGCAAGCGCAAGCCACGCCAGTTGCCGCTTCTCCAGTAGAAAATAAGCCTCTCAATACAAATGAACATAACAACAGTGCACAACCATCTTCTGACAAAGCAGAGTCAAGCATTGTGCAACGACTCAATGATAACTTCCTCATCGCCCTGCCCTTCGTACTTCTATTGGGTATTGGAGTCAGTTTCACTGCCTGTATTTATCCGCTTGTTCCCATAGTAACCAGTCTGGTTGTTGGAAAAAACACCAGCAGTGGCCGTGCTTATCGTCTCATCAGCGTTTATGTCTTGGCGATGGGGCTGGCTATGGGCTTGTTGGGCGCTGTCTTTGGTATTTTTCAGATTAACCTACAAGTTATTTTGCAAAAAACGTGGATTGTTATCCTAGTTGCCCTGCTCTTTGCCGGACTATCGCTTTCCCTGTTCGATGTTTATACCCTGCAAACCCCACGTTGGTTGCAAAAACCTGTAGATAAACTCAATCGCAAACAACAATCCGGTTCCTACTTAGGTGCAGCTGCAATGGGCGCATTATCCATTCTCGTGGTTAGCCCGTGTGCAACACCAATCTTAACGGCACTTCTATTATTTACGACCCAAACCACGCCACTTAAAGGTGCCACTGCCCTCTTCTTTTTCGGACTTGGAACAGGACTACCACTCCTCCTCTTTGCTGGCGCCTTCCGCAAATTCATGCCGAAAGCAGGCACTTGGATGGATAACGTTAAAAAAGGTTTTGCTTTCGCCCTGTTGGCCATTGCCACCTACCTGATCACCCGTATTATGCCGCTCGCATGGGCCTTCGCGGTCTGGTCTGTCTATGCATTGTTGTTCGCCTGCTACGTTTACGGTGATAGAAAAATTCGTCGCTTCTTCGCAGGAATCGCTTTTATTATCGCCTTAGCTTTAGGTGTACAAAGTGCAAACCAACTGTTCGCTTCACCTGCCGAAACCCATATGGCTGCTTCGCATAATGGCATTAGTTTCCGTGAACTACACAACGTGGATGAAATCGAAGCCGCTTTAATGGCTAGTGATAAACCCGTGTTTCTCGATTTTTACGCAGACTGGTGTGTAGCATGCAAAAAATGGGAAAAACATGTCTGGCATAATCCGCGCTTTGTGAATGATCTTGCAGATTACACATTATTAAAAATTGATGTCACTGACTTTAATGACGCACACAAAGCAATTTTCAATTCATTAAACCTTGTTGGCCCTCCTGCTGTACTGCGTTATGCGCCACACAGCAGCTTGAAACAAGCGCAAGAAAAAATCATTGGCGAACTTGATAGTGACGCCTTTGCGGCAAAACTGGCGGAATGGCAAAAGAAATAGTCTATAATGTGCGCCTTTAATGTCTGAAAAGACACAATGGGTTGCCCGCGTCGCACACAGGAAACCCTGTTGCCACGCGGGCGTAAACCTGCCGTAACCGGTTCCATAAACAAATGCCTAGATAAAGATCATAGGCATGGAACAGGCCACGCAATACATAACCTACCCTTTGGACTATCACTACATGGCGCTAATTTTTGTCATCAACGGCCCTAATCTCAATTTACTTGGCAGTCGTGAACCCACACATTATGGTCACGATACCTTAGAAACCATCGAAAACCGCATGCAGGAAATGGCTACTGCACTTGGTCACCAGCTGGAATTTATCCAGCACAACCATGAAGGCATCCTGATCGACCTGATTCATGAAGCGGGCAAGCACGAAGTTGATTTTATTATCATCAACCCTGCCGCTTATACCCACACCAGCGTCGCCTTACGCGATGCTTTGTCCGCGGTTGCTATTCCATTTATTGAAGTACACCTTTCTAACATTTATCGACGGGAATCTTTCCGTCAACATTCTTATTTCAGCGACCTCGCGCTCGGGGTCATCAGCGGACTTGGCGCAACAGGCTACGAACTGGCGCTCACAGCTGCTGCGCAATACCTAACCCAAGAAAAATAAGGAACCAGTTATGGATATCCGTAAAATCAAAAAGCTCATTGAAATGCTTGAATCATCTGGCATTGCCGAACTTGAAATTACTGAGGGCGAAGAATCTGTACGCATCAGTCGCTATGGACAAATGCCGCCGATGATGCCTCCGATGCCTTATCCACAACAATACAATATCGCCGCACAGCCTCCAGTGGCAGCTGCGGTATCAGAAACAGCCGCACCTGCGGCAAAACCTGCTCCGGATGGCAAAATCATCCGTTCGCCGATGGTAGGAACCTTTTATAACGCGCCATCGCCCGATGCAGACCCCTTTGTTAAGCTTGGCGATGAAATCAAAGCTGGCGATACCGTTTGCATCATCGAAGCAATGAAAATGTTTAATCGTATTGAAGCAGACTTTGACGGCAAGGTGCTAGAAATATTGGTAGAAAACGGACAACCTGTCGAATACGACGAACCGCTATTTGTCGTCAAATAAGGAGCCAGCATGTTCGATAAAGTATTGATTGCCAATCGAGGCGAAATTGCGTTACGCATTCTGCGTGCCTGCCGTGAAATGGGGATTGAGACTGTCGCCGTACATTCCAAAGCCGATGCAGATTTAAAACACGTGATACTGGCTGACGAATCCGTTTGCATTGGTCCAGCACCATCATCCGAAAGTTATCTCAACATGCCGGCAATTATTGCCGCAGCTGAAGTAACCAATGCAGATGCTATCCATCCGGGTTACGGCTTCTTATCGGAAAATGCAGATTTTGCCGAACGTGTCGAGCAATCAGGCTTTATCTTTATTGGTCCACGTGCAGAAACCATTCGCATGATGGGTGACAAAGTGGAAGCCATTAAGGCCATGAAAGCAGCGGGCATTCCCTGTGTCCCTGGTTCCGATGGTCCTCTTTCCAGTGATCCTAACGAAATCCGCACGACGGCCGAGCGCATTGGTTACCCTATCATTATTAAAGCAGCTGGTGGTGGCGGTGGTCGCGGTATGCGGGTTGTTCGTAGCGCCGATGAAGTCATTGATGCTGTTCGTCTAACAAAAACTGAGGCGCGGCAAGCCTTTGGTAATGATATGGTATATATGGAAAAATTCCTAGAAAAACCGCGTCATATTGAAATACAGGTACTCTCCGACAAGCATGGAAATGCTATCCATCTTGGAGAACGCGATTGCTCACTACAACGTCGTCACCAAAAAGTCATGGAAGAAGCGCCTGCACCCGGAATTACAGCTGAGCAACGCAGTACGATTGGTGCCGTTTGTGTCGAAGCCTGTAAACGTATTGGTTACCACGGTGCCGGTACTTTCGAATTCTTATACGAAAATGGCGAATTCTTTTTCATCGAAATGAACACTCGTGTACAAGTGGAGCATCCGGTAACAGAAATGGTTACTGGCGTGGATATCGTACGCGAACAAATTCGTATCGCTGCGGGTTTGCCACTCTCTTATAGTCAAGATGATATCAAAGTACGTGGACATGCGATTGAGTGCCGCATTAATGCAGAAAATGCCAAAACCTTTATCCCCTCGCCAGGAAAAGTCACGGAATTCCATGCGCCGGGTGGTTTGGGTGTTCGCGTAGAATCACATCTCTACGATGGCTACACCGTCCCACCGCATTACGACTCCATGATTGGTAAACTCATCACTTGGGGAGAAAACCGTGAAACGGTTATCGCTCGTGCCAAAATGGCGTTGCGCGAATTGGTGATTGAGGGTATTAGTACTAACATTGAATTACACCAGAACTTACTTGATGACCCTGTTGTAAATCAAGGTGGCATGGACATTCACTATCTCGAACACAAACTCGGACTTGCTTAAAATAATAAGCCTCCTATTACGGAGGCTATTCATATGGATACTTGAATATTTATACATGATGAAGAGCTGTCTCCTCATGCTACTGATTTTTTCTACCCTTACCGCCTGTACCAATTTGGAAAAGAGGGAAACTACTCTTGATACCTATCAAAGTATGGAAATTAACTGTAGTAATGCCGCGCACATCACGCGTACAGGTACAGAAGCGGAACAAAAAAAACTTACTCAGGCTATAGCGCAGGCTAAAACTCCTGATGATTGGAGAGCAATATTAAGTTCCAAAAGACTTTATTCAGAAAAAATCAAACAAATGCCTACCATGCCGGTGATGTCTAGTAAAGAACTCGGATTTGATCGTGATGGCGAAGTCACGTTGCAAAGCAACTATGGACGATACGCAAAAACGGTGATTCGCAATAGCATTGTGGACGACTATTTCGACATCTATGAAGCAGATGGTAAGCTGCAATCACATACCCCCCTCATTAAAGGGATTGCACAAGGATGGCCAGACGGTTACACCGTAATCCATAGTCGCCTTTATTATAAAGACGGCAAAGTAACACGCTGGCAGGCCTACACACTTGATGGCCAACTTATTGATGAAGACATCATCACCCCATAAAACCTTACGGAATAACTTTGATATGACCGCACAATGGCTGGAACTCACCCTCATCGCCCATGACGAACATGATGCTGAATGCATTGAAGCGGCCTTGCTGGCTGCTGGAGCAATCGCCATCACTTACACTGCTTCCGACGACGAAGAAATTTTTGAACCCCCTCTCGGTAGTATGCCGCTCTGGGCACATACTGGTGTAACCGGATTATTTGCGCAGGACAGTGATCCAGAAAGCGTCCAATTTCTCTTACAAACCGCGCTTGGTAACGATTATCCGTTAACACAACGACTATTTGCAGATAGCGAATGGACGCGCGCTTGGTTGGACTACTTCCAACCTATTTCCTTTGGCAACCGCTTCTGGGTGGCGGCCAGTGAACATATTATTCCCGAAACCGATGCCATTATTCTACGTCTTGATCCAGGACTTGCTTTTGGTACAGGAACCCACCCTTCAACGGCAATGTGTCTGGATTGGTTGGTACATCATGCAGCTCTTAAAAATCAAACCGTCTATGATTATGGCTGTGGCAGCGGCATTCTTGGTATTGCGGCAGCGTTATTAGGCGCACAACACGTTTGGCAAACCGATATTGATCCCCAAGCATTAACGGCTAGCCGCGATAATGCAGAGAAAAATCAGGTAGCAACGCGCATCACTATATGCCCCAACCCTGATGATGCACCAAACGTAGATCTGATTATTGCGAACATTCTGCTCGAACCGCTTTGTGCTCTGCGTCCTCAATTTGAAAAGCACCTTCAGGCCAATACAGCGCTTCTCTTTGCAGGATTACTTGAGCGACAAGAAGAGCGTATTCATGCAGTCTATGCAGATCGCTACCACATTACTCGAGCCAACAGTCAAGATGGCTGGATATTGTTACACCTTAGTAGCAAGGCTTAGAAATATGCCCATCCACCTCGGCGCCTATCATTACAACCATCCAGTCATTGTCCTAGCGCCTATGGCGGGAATTAGTGACCTCCCTTTTCGGCGCCTGTGCCAAGAAAATGGTGCAGATTATAGTGTTGCCGAAATGGTTAGCGCCAAACCCGACTTATTACATACGGCTTATGCTGAAAACCGCTTACGATTTGATACGGATAGCCGCTATCCCAAAATCATACAGCTTGTGGGTGGTGATCCGGCGCTTATGGCAGAAGCGGCCATGCTGATGCAAGCCAGAGGTGCGGATGTCATAGATATCAATATGGGTTGTCCAGCTAAAAGCGTTGCCAAGCAGCTGGCTGGATCCGCGCTATTAGCCGACCTAAAACAAGTAGAAAAAATTCTTAACAAGGTCGTGCATGCTGTCAATATTCCTGTAACGCTCAAAACCCGCCTCGGCTACCACGATGCACAGCCTAATTTATCTGAAGTAGCGATGATTGCCGAAGATAATGGTATTTCAGCA
>JAUMZX010000061.1 GCA_030527905.1 Cardiobacteriaceae bacterium | reverse complement strand
GTGTCCCAAGAAAGACTCTTCCTTTAGTTCCTTTAAAGGTAAGGGTAAGGGGAACCGTTGAACGGGAGATAATTGACAATGATAATCGTTTCTTAAATACGCGTGCCGAAATGATGAATTTGCGCAACGCTTTCGGGACTCAAATTTATCGCCATCCAAATTTAGGAGAATTACAAATTGCGTTACATTTTTGGCAGCAAGAAAAACGGGTTCGATATGGTAGCTATGTAACACAAAATTTTAAGTTACGTTGGCGATGGCGTTATAAAGAATTAGATAAGACAAAGGAAACCGTTATTACTACCCCACTGGTCTATGTAATGACCAATAAAAAAGATGCGCAACATGAAGTATTAAATTATCTGATTGCCCCTATCAAAAATAATCCTCTCTTTTCTCAAATTATAGATTATGAAACTGCTCGTATCGAATTGAATACTTTTCTAAGTCAGTACGGAGCGTTTAAAAAAGAGCTACGAGCACTTAGTGATACTTGGCAGTGGCGTGATGGTTTGCTGTTGCAATCACATCAACAGGAATCAATACAGATGGACTTGATTGCGTATTCGTCTCAACAAGGAAATCGTACGAACAAAACATAAGTGTTTTCTTTTTTCTGGAATTGGTTTTTTTATTATCGAAAAAAACAGCCGTATTTCCAGATATTTTTTAGATAACACTTTAGGATATTCAATAGTTAATTCATGAGAGGTATTCATGACGCATATAAAAATGCTTCCGCATCCAAAAAAATCAAAATGGGCAACGTTGGCACTATGCGCTATGTTTTCTGTTTCATCTCATGCGGCAGTGTCTTCAGGTACGTTTACATGGCATTTAGCCGGTTCATTACTTCCAGAGGTTCCTGTCCAAGATAAGCAAAAACCTGAGTATGAGGAAGATAAACCTATCCCAGTAAGTAAAGTCAATTTGGCATTTGTCGATACTTCTACACTCTCTCAACAATGGATTGGTAAGTATGCCGATTATCTGATTGAGAAACGCATTCCCGTTATTGTGATTGGATCATCACAACAAGAGATAGAACGTCTGTTCGCTGATGCAGGTAAAAAGGGATTGCTTATTGGTGCTGCACCAGAACCCAGAATTCTTTTAGATGGGATGTTACAGCGTTTACATGTGACACAGATACCTGCCGCCGTCGAAGGACGCGTTGTTTGGCAAGTGCGTGATTCGGTGCCACCGAAAGCATTTGAGGAACCCAAAGAGGATGATTTGTCTCAGCAACAGCAAGACGCCAATGTGGCTACAACAGGAGTTACTCATGAATGAAGGATCACAAAACAATTATTACGAATTAGAATATAAACAATTATCAATTGAATACGACCTTTTAGGCATGCATCCTAGGGAGATTAAAACTTGGCTACTCTTATATCAACAATATTTGTGGGCTAATGAATCTCCGGTTAAGCCGACTTTCCAAAGTATGGTATCCACATTCAACGATGACCATCGATTACTTCGTTTAAGCATGCTCATGCTACGTTTGCACGGCGCTTTATTGATTCCCGGTAATATCCCTTTACCGCAATTATTGGATGGCGAACAGCTTTCTATGCGTCTATTACCGACACAACTGACTTTAGACGAAATTCTTACCGATGATCCAGATTATCCGGATTTTGTTTATGCCTGTATCGATGGACGTCAATTTTTATACGACTGGGTCATGCTAGGAGGTGGAAGTCTTGCAGCAGATGATCTTATTAATCGTCTCGTTGATTGTGCTAATACCGTGGCAAAACGATTAGATCAGATTGATTCTGAATTGGCTAGCAATTCATTAGTATTTAATTTTTATTAATAAAAATTATTTTTATTTTGTTTTTTTAATGATGGTGAAGAGGTGAAATATGGGAGCATTTATTAAATTATCCGGAAATCTTGGCAAAACTATACAAGCTGGAAAAACAACCGATGGACGTAACTGGCTCCGTTTTTCCATCTATCAATCGCATTGGAAAAAGTCTGGTGTTCAGCGTCCAGATGGTACAGAGGAATATGTTGATGATGGTGGCTTCTGGATGGATGTTTCCTGGTTTGGTGACGATAAAATTGCTCGCGCAGGAACTATATTGAAGACGGGTGCTGCTGTAATTGTTGAAGGCAATTTATTTTCAGAGCAATGGACAGACAAAGATACAGGTGAAATTAAACATGCATTTAAGGTCATTGCACGAGATGTCACGCTGGATATGAAAGCGTTAGACAGTGTCGTGTACCGTCGTAGCGAAAACCGCACCAATAATACGCCTACACCGCGTGTAAATACTCAAAATAATACGCCTGCACCGCAGACAGGTGGTGATATATCGCCTGGAGCAGATGCTGATTTCGATGATGCACCATTTTAGAATTCGTCTTTAGAGGATTTATCTATGCGCAATCACCAATCTGCACGCAAAAGCGGACGATTAAAAAGACTATCGGCAGCTTTATTAGCGATCATGCTACCGCTGGCAGTTTCTGCCGCCCCTATGGCTTCAGGGGCATCAGGAACCTCAGGAGGAACGTCAGCACCAACGTCTGCATCAGAAGATGAAGGCGAGTGGGTAGAAGTAAAAGGAGGGTTTACTACGATAGATCTGGCTATCAATACGCTAGAGCAATTACCGGCTTGTTTAGAATATAAAATCACCGGAATTACATTGCGCATGGTTATCCGTCCTTGGGGTGTATATTTCTTCTGGACACCACACGTAGAGCATTACAGTCCTGATCTGGTTTCCATGTCGCATCCTGAACTGAATAAGATGCCCTGGATAGAATATAGCTTGGTGTTTGGTGAAGCCTATAAACAAATTAGCCAGCTATTTTTTGCAAGAGTAATGAGTGCTCTATTTAACCTGGGTAACAACGAAATTGGTGGTGGTCGTTATCTCTACAATCAATTTGGTAAACATCAAAGTGTACAGTTTACTGAAAGTACCGTAGTTGGACATCCCGTTGCTGCATTTTTACAAGCATTTACTTTCAGCGATACCAAAGACGGTAGCAGCAATATCAATGTTAATTTTGACACAGGAAGTAGCGGCGGTGGTGGTGGCGGAGGTAGCAGTAGCAACGATAATAAGGATTCAAAATCATCAATACCATTCTCTGAGGTTGCACAACAGTTAAGTAAATTCATTGACGGCATTTTTGAAATGCCCGTGAAATTTCGTGAAGCAATGGGTTATAAACAGGTATTGCAATTTATGGCAAACAGTCCGGTCATACAAAGTGTCAAACAATTGATGATGCGAATCAATCAGGCATTAGCTTCTGTCGGTGGACATGTAGGAAACTCTCCATTTTGCCCAGTTAATGCAACACCTTTTGATCCCTACTATCTCTCTGGTTTAGACGCTTACTTATGGCGTATGGGCTATCCTATCGCGGATTCGGAAAAATCACTGACCATTCTTAATCCGTTTTCGTTTGATCGCGTAGCTCCATCACGACATGAAGGCTATGAAGATGCACTCATAAATTTACCACCAGAGGTTGAGAAGATTCTCACGCCTAAATGGGGCAACATTTATCCACGTGAAGGTGCATTGAATCAGCCTGATACCAGTAAGCACGGTGCCGTTATTGCCAGTCGTTCACAGTCTCTACTTGGCGAAGGTAAAAGACCGATAGGGAGAATTTTCCGTGTTCCGCAATATCACATTAACGGCGCTGCATGGAGCAAGATGTATCCAAAAATAACTATGTGCCATCGCAATATCGCAAATACCGGAGCAGACATAGAAGAACATGGACGCTACGCATGGACGATATGGACATCACATGATTGTGATCTCTCTCGTCGTGGTATTCCAATAGTCACTATTCCATTGGGGCCCATTTATGTGACTCCGGCAATTCCCGAGTGAGTCGAGTCATGATGGCAACAAAAGATATTCTGATACGCACAACAACACGACACAAAACTGTAAGAAAAAATCTGGATGAGGATGATATGTGTTACTTATTATCCGGTGAAAAGGATATAATTCATGAAACTGCTCATAGTAGAATCCCCAAACAAAACCAAGAAAATCGCCGGTTATCTTGGTGATGGTTGGCAGGTAGAAGCCTCCTTCGGACATATCCGTGATTTGCCGATCAATGAAATCGGTGTTGCTGGACCGGATTATTTTCCAGAATATGTCACCGGAGAACGTAGCGGTAAGACAATTGCCAAGCTCAAAAGTTTGGCAAAAAATGCAGATGAAATCTGGCTAGCAACCGACCCAGATCGGGAAGGTGAAGCGATTGCCTGGCACCTCGAGCAAGTTATCGGCAAAAGCAAGCCTTGTCGTCGCGTAACTTTTAACGAAATCACCAAAGCCGCTATTCAGAAAGCCATTACATCACCGCGTAGTGTTGATAAACGCTTATTTCTTGCGCAACAGGGACGACGCGTATTAGATCGACTTTATGGCTATAAAGTCTCACCCGCACTAGGCAATAAGCTCGGACAACGCGGTTTGTCTGCCGGACGCGTACAATCGGTTGCTTTGCGCCTGATTGTAGAGCGCGAAGAAGCGATTGGAGCGTTTAGTAAAACAAAACACTTTGGTGTCATGCTGCATTTTGGTTTGCCTGATGATGATACTTACTGGCAAGCGCGTTGGCTCACAAAGCCGTTAGTCAATGAAGATCAGCCTTATATTACGGATCGTAGTATTGCTGAAGCAGTAGCCGCTGCGTCTGCTAATGGTGTGATTGTCTTAAGTTTTAACGAAGATACACAAGCACGTAAACCACCGGCACCGTTTACCACTTCCACGCTACAACAAGCCGCTGCGAATAAGCTAAAAATCAGCGTTGACGCAACGATGAAAGCCGCGCAAGCCTTATTTGAGGCAGGGCTGATTACCTACCATCGTACCGATAGTCCCAACCTCTCTGATGACGGCATACAAGCCATCTGGGCATTGTTACGGGCACGTGGACAAGATGCCTATATTCCAGACAAGCCGAATACATGGAAAGCCAAAGGCGATGCGCAGGAAGCGCATGAAGCCATCCGTCCCACGGATTTCAATATCTTTAAGCCAGATACTGGGAATAAGCAACATGATGATCTCTACAAGCTCATCTGGCGACGGGCTGTCGCCAGCCAGATGAAAGCGGCTGTTTATCAAGTACGCACGGCGTGGTTGGAGAGTATACAGAGTATTCCGATATTACAGCAGCTAATAAATATCAATGAGCCAGGTGCCGAAAAACTGCCAGGCACCGACAAAGCACAGTTTGGCGCAACAGGACGGAAATTGTTGTTTGATGGTTGGCTGAAAGTATCCGCAGACGACTACACCAATGAAGATGAAGAAACTGCACAACATCCGTTGCCGATACTGCAAAGCGACAGCAAACATAAGCCAAATGACTGTACGATCTTGGAACAAGAAACCAAGCCGCCAAAGCGATATTCTGAGCCAGGATTAGTCAAAGCCTTAGAACGTGAAGGGATCGGACGTCCATCTACCTATGCCAGCATTATCAGCGGACTACAAAAGCGCGAATACGCACAGATAGTCAAAGGATTCTTTCAGCCGACGGCACGCGGAGAAGCAATAGTTAGAGGTTTACGTGGTCGTTTTGATTTTATGGAAGTGCACTACACCAAAGAGATGGAAGACCAGCTAGACGCGATTGCGCACGGCAAAGCGGATTATCGTAGTGTTGTTGGACACTATGACCAGGCATTAGATGCTCAGCTTGTTACGTTTAGCGCAGACAACAGTATTACGCCATTAGCAGGCGAAAAAGGTGCGGGGGAGACTTACCCTTGTCCCAATTGCGATGACGGTGTGCTACGTCGAATAAAAGGCAGTAACGGGTATTTTTGGGGATGTAGTAACTATAAAAAAGATCCACCTTGTAAAACTACCCTACCCGATGCGAAAGGCAAGCCAGGCAAACGTGTAGAAAAATCGACAAACAATAGCGGAACGAAAACACAATATCCTTGTAGATCGTGTGATACCGGCTATTTGATACAGCGTAGTACGAGCAAAGGACCTTTCTGGGGTTGTAGTTGCTATCCAGAATGTAGATATACAGCTCCCGACGACAACGGTGTGCCAGGTGTTCGGCATATAGAAAAAACAAACAAAGGAATAAATTAATGAAGATGCATGAAATAACAAAAGAATTACAAGATGGGATAGCGTCTATTTCATTTTATATAATGAAATCTATTTTATATTTATTATTTTTTATAATAGCACTTATCACTATCACCTTGTCTGTAACAGCTTCTGTTACTTATATTATCGCCAAGAAAGACATAATGGCAAATCAAGTATCAGAACAAGCCTGGCCAGAGTATGCTGAGGCACATCACTGTATTGAAACCGAACGAACATTGTATTTCACGAAACAAGAGTATCAAATTCATTATCGCTGTGACGAGGGAATCGTCATCCGTAGTCAGTCAGTTGTTCTATATAAAGACTGGTCAGAATATCTGAAGGAGATTCTTATAGGTAAAAACAAAAATACTCATGCTGAAAACGCATCCAAGCATCACTCTGGATAAAAGATAGCTTAAATCAAACGAAAGGCGTCGGCTATCTGCTCTAGCGTAGATATTGCGTGATGCGCAACATAGCGTAATAAATTTCAATAATTTTAACAGTATTAATTAAGGAATGAAGAAATACCAATGTAAGTCTGTTTTAAAGTAACGAAAATTTTTAAAAGATGAAAAAACTTTGTTCAGGTTCCACATTTTTTCTTCTTCGCTAATTCTAATAGATATAATTTCATCTAACTTGAGTGACCACTCCCTCCAAGCAGAAAAATCCATATTTTCTGGATGAGGCAGTATTAGATCAAAAGATCGAAGCAGACTTAGCGCTTCGATTGCTTCGCATTCGACTCTGGTTGAAACGTAGGTGCTCATAATAGTATTTCTCCTAATGTTAAAAATGAAAAAGCAGGAGAAATATCCCTGTACAGGGGAGATCTCCCCTGTGTGGGTAAAAGAAAAGGGTCGTGGCGCAAAGGCCACGACATGAGTCCAACTCCTTTCGACGGCGGTGTAGCTTCGCTCATAAGATCATAAGAGGAATACACATGGCCGATAGGCGGTAGAGTCGTCACGTACTTTCGTACGATGCCGGGATTTCAGACGAATTTCGTATGGTTGCCCACACTATGCGATACGCTCCGGTTCTCTTGCGTTTAAAGTTCGCCAACTTTGTTATAATTTTAGCAAACAGCAGATATATTCTCAATTATTCTTGACTGATAACGAAGCCATCACATCCTTTAGAATAGTTCGTTATGTTGTTAATACTGGACGGTATTGCAATGGTACTTTTGCACGTATTAAATTCTTCAACTGTTTGAAATGTACTTTGCGCTTTTCTTGAACAGCATGATTAATTTCATCTATAGCGGCTTCTATCAACCCTGACTTTTTATGGTCATCGCTATAAAAACCATAGAGGCTAATATCCAAGGCCGGCACTCGAAAGCCGTATACATTGCCACTGACAAAATCAGACAATTCTTCGACTTCTTGAATGAGCATATCGTAGATCTGCTGTTCCAGTTTAGGACTAATACGTTGGACGCAAAATATACGGCGCATATCTTTACGTATTTTATAAATATAGCCCAATTGTCCTGAGTCCCACCGGTCTGAAAAGGGTACTGTACTCAAACAAATACCACTGTGATCATAGAGATATACCGGAAGATATATCACATCATTTTCTTTCAATCCTTTGGCATCGAGATGCCAAAGAAATGCCTCTTGAATGGAATTGGCGTCATGAGACAGTTCTTCACCGCCGAAAGTATAGCTCCTGTGCGCAGTACATAGCACGCTGTCGTACCACTCCAATGGATTGTTTGCCCAATCGTCGTAATAGATTTCAACGTTATGGTTATGAATATTGAGAGTTTCAATAGGGGTCATGATTGTCTCCTGTATATAGAACGGGAGACATCGCCAGACGGGATGTTTCCCGTCTGGATAGAAATTAAATCAGCTTCAATGTGAAGACTGATTTTGTTTTTTTACTTCTTGAATCAACTGTTGTCGCTGTTTCAAAATATCATTGGCATGTAGCAAGCCAATAATAGGAGTTCGATGATACGGTGCCAATAGCACAGTGATCAGATATTTTATGCCTAAATAAAATGCTTCTAAGTGGATAAATAAGTTCATAATTTCTCCTGTAATTAAAGATGAAAACAGGAGAAACAATAACCCCGACAGGGAATGCTTCCCCTGTGGGTGATGTTTGCGAGTTTTATATCTCATCTGAAATATAAAAACCTGCGTGTTCAAAGACACTAGTCTTTGTGACTGTGCCATCAGAATTTATTTCCTCCCGGACTTTGCGCTCGGTGAGTGCGTAACAATATTTCATTGCTTGCGCTACTATGGCTCTTTCAAGCCATGATTGAAAATAAGGAGCGCCGCCAATCATGACGACGTCCGCCTTATATTTGAAGGCGATATCTGCCAGAATAGCCGCGCGTTCGCGCAACAATTCTGTCGTTATATCGCCAGGTATAAAATTTATGAGCGCCAAAATACGCTCACGGTCTTCTGAGGAAACCGGGATGAATTCGGCTTCTTCTTTTTGAGAAAGGGTTGGTTCGTGTTGGGTGAAAGAAAAACCATCAAAAGACAGCTTAAATTAGAATCGTCACGTACTTTCGTACGATGCCGGGATTTCAGACGAATTTCGTATGGTTGCCCATACTATGCGATTACGCTCCGGTTCTTTTGCGTTTAGAGTCCGCTTGACTTCTGTGCAGCATCTTAGCAAATTGAAAAAGTATTTCAACTGCTATTCACTTTTTATCCAAAGCAAAAAAAGCGCCCCGAAGGGCGACGATACTAGATAGCACGAAGTAACGTTTTGGCAAGAGATTCAGTAATAGAGGCTTCGCTGTTTTCTTCTTCAACGAAAACATCTAAACCGGTTTCTGGCATCACGCCCATTGTGGACAATGCTGTTTTGATTTTCTTGGCCATCAACTGCAAACATTGTACCTGTGCGCTTTCTTCATAACACGCATAGACCACTTTTACCGCATCTTTCTGACCAATACGCCAACTACGTCGTGATGCTTGAGCAACGGTATAAACGTTGTAACCGGTTTGCATGAAGTAGATGCTCGGAAATGCCAGCAAATCCAGTCCAGTTTTCACTAATTCTGGATTACAGATCAGCACATCAATACCGCGTTCCACTTTATCAGCAATCCAGTCTTCCCGCGAATCACTACTCACCGTTGCACGTAACACTGATACACGTAATCCACTGGCTTTCATGAGATTACTTAAACGGCTGGATGTGTCATGGCCACCGGTATAGGTGGTATAAACCATAACTCGTCGCCCTTGCCGCTGTTCTTCCTGACAGAAAGCAATTACATCTTCCTCTTTTGGAGTCGGTGTATCACCGTCATACAGGCTTTCACAATGCGCAATCTTCAGACCTAAACGCGGATGCTTGACCGTCTCCTCGCGAAAGCAAGTATCTGGCCAACGTAGCAACGCATTAATCACTGTTCCTGTCAACGAAAAATCACGCTTTCTAATCGCTTCCTTCAATGCCAACATTAAGCCGCGTTGCAACTCTTTGTAAGCATGATGCATCGTCATACTCATTGGGATACAACGAGTATCTTCTTCAAAGGCTGGTAAAATACCAGAACCAAGATCGGACAGACGCATAAATACGGTATAAGGCAATACAAAACGTGCGATACCTAATGGCGTAAACCCTGGTGCTTTACGAGTTGTTGTTGATCGTTTTTTGGCGCGTGACGTCTGATAATCACCAGAATCCCGCTGGATTTTAACAACATCAATCAAGCAGCCATATTCACGCATAAAATGGTTTTCCGCAGCAGCAAATGAACCGCTTTTCGTTGCCGAAAAGCCCATCTTCACCATTTCACTTGGCATAGCCCGAAACAATAAATGGAACAAATCAGAAGCAT
Organism: Cardiobacteriaceae bacterium; assembly: GCA_030527905.1. GTDB lineage: Bacteria > Pseudomonadota > Gammaproteobacteria > Cardiobacteriales > Cardiobacteriaceae > Cardiobacterium. The sequence continues at coordinate 444 of JAUMZX010000061.1, read as the reverse complement.
AACCGCCCATCAAAGTTCCTGTCAGACACAACACTTTTTCGGCCTCATTACACAATACAGCCATTGCCTGTCCTTGAGCAGAACCGGCGTTTTTGTACTCATGTGCTTCATCAACCAAAGCTAAGCTGAATGCTTTATGAGGAAAATATCGTTTGATATATTCGCTGGGCTGATAACTAACCGTTTTCAATGCAAATTCCAAGCGCCCTAGTGCTTTTTCAAGCCGCGCTGCGTGCTTATCACTAAAGAAAAACGTACCTTTATCAGTCTGAGACCTGTGCAAAACCCTCCGACTCATCCACGCATTCATTTTTCAACACAAATGAACCTGTTTTCTGCTCATTTTCTTGCATCATCATCCCTGAACCACCCAATATCTGGGCGATTCCCCGCCTTTTAGACAGGAAAAACCATCTCTATCCTGTTCCCCGCTTTGAGCAGGTT
>JAUMZX010000060.1 GCA_030527905.1 Cardiobacteriaceae bacterium | reverse complement strand
TTTGTGTTGAAAAATGAATGAGTGGATGAGTTGGAGGGTTTTGCACAGGTCTCGAAATATTTATTATGTGTAGGAAATCGGAGCGTTGTTTACATTTTTGAGATTTGTTTGCTTTTATTTTTTGCATAAAGGATTTTTTAGGAATTTTTAGCTACCATCAAGAACCATGCGACTTTGTCGTGCCTTTGGCATTCTTGACAATAGCTAAAAATGTCCAAAATTGGGCATCCATGCAAAAAGGAAAAGTGTAAACAACGCGATTAATTCTTACATATTATGAAAGCATTGCAAATTGTAAATTACGATGGTCCAGAAACCATGAAGTATCAAGATACTGAAAATCCCGTAGTCCAAAAAAACGAGATTCTTATAAAAGTAGATTACTCGGGCGTTGGCCTCATTGACATCATTTTCTCCAGAGGATTTGGTCAGCTTCCTCTTCATGTAACACCGGGGCTAGAGGTATCAGGGACTATCGTAGCGTTAGGAGATGATGTAACGGACTTTCAAATAGGAGATAGCGTTGCGGCTTTAACCATCAATACCCTGGGAGGTTTTTCTGAATTCGTAAGCCTTCATGAAGATTATGTCGTCAAAGTACCTGATAACGTGGGGCTTGATTTAGCAGCTGCCGCCCTAACAAATACTGCAACCGCTTTGGTTCTGTTAAAAGAAATCGTTAAGTTGCCAGTGGGATGTAGTGTTCTGGTTTATGGTGCGACAGGTGGTTTGGGCGCACAAGTCGGGCAAGTTGCGAAATTACTAGGTGCACAAAAAGTTGTTGCCGTTGTGGGAAGCGAGGAAAAACAACATAAAGCAATAGAATTGGGATATGACGCCGCTTATTTACGAAAGGACTTTTATAATGATTTCAGTGAACGGTTTGATATTGTTGTTGATCCCGTTGGTGGGGAGCAAAGAAAAGATAACCTTAAAAGATTAAATCCTTTTGGAACACTAGCTATTGTTGGCAATGCTTCTCAAGAGGAACGAGCGGATATTAATCCGGATATTCTGTGGTTAAACAATCTCAATCTTACAGGTTTTAATGTTGGTGCATATTGCGCAAAAAATATTAAAACCGTGCATCACTATTTAATTTGGACTTTAGATCTCATTGCGAATAGCCAACTACATTTGCCAACCATTTATACCGCTCCTATCAATCAAGCTTCCCAAAGTTTTATTAGCATTGGGAAAAGGAATAATCAATGGAAAACTATTACTAAAACTTTTTTAGGCTAACAAAATAGATTTCCTCAGGAACTATTTACCGAATTACAGATGAGAAAAATCCATTTTTGAGTAAATACGATATGCCAACTTATTTTGAAAATTATACTTTTGTTAAAGGAAAATTAACCCGTTATGAGTTTGGTTTTGAATATCCTTGAATTTAAGTAGACTTGGGTTTATCGTGGAAAGTAACACCATAATCTTTTAATTAATGGATTTATCTATGAATATACAAACGAATTCCACCACGCGCAAGATTGGCGTTGGCATCATTGGTTTAAGTGCTGACGGCGGTTGGGCAGCTGCAGCTCATTATCCGTCTTTATCCAAGCTATCTGATTTGTTTACCATTAAAGGGCTGACTGCTAGTAGTATGGCAAAGGCAGAGAAGTCGTCTCAGAAATATGGCGTGCCGTTTTATAGTGATAATGCCGCAGTATTGGCGGCGCGTGATGATATTGATTTGTTGGTAGTGGCGGTGAATTTGCCTCAACATCAGGCTTTGATTGAGCAAATTGCTCCTAGTGGCAAAGCCATTTATTGCGAGTGGCCGCTAGGTGTAAACCCTGCACAATCGCAGGCAATTGCCGATGTAGTTGCTCGTCATCGTTGCCGTAGTTTTATCGGCTTGCAGGCGCTCACTTCGCCTTATGTTCGCAAAATACAGGAGATTTTATTCGATTCGGCAACAGGTAAAGTGATTAGCTGCACAGTTGCGGGGAACGACCCTGCGCGCGGTAAGCACATTGATGCGCGCTACCGCTATGCTCAATTGCAGGAAAACGGCGTGAATACCCTGACCATTCCGTTTGCGCATCTGTTAGCAGCGTTGCGTTATTGGTTTGGAGACTTAGCAAAGATGTCTGCACTCACCGCCTGCCAATATCCGCAAGTTACGATTGCCGATAGCAGCGAAATCGTGCAGCGCACAGCTACCGATCATGTCTTTTTCCAAGCACAAACGGCTGCCGGTGCCTTGGTAAGTGCGGTTTATCGTGGTGGTGCCGGCCGATTACACATGGAGATTGAATGCGAGCATCTCACACTTGTGATTACTGCGAACACCGGGCATGTTCAATATGAACCCTTGCAAATTGAAATACGGCAGGAAGACAAAAGCGAGATACTGCCCGCGGCATCTGTTGCGGCGGAAAATCTTTGTGATACTTACCGTGCGGTGTATGCCGACTTGCAAAAAGGGACACAACATGTTCCTGATTTTTCTTATGCAGTAGCGCATCAACGTATTTTATTTGAGTTGGCAGAAGACGCGTAAAGCATAAGGGGCTGAATACGGATAGTTTTCGAGTGGGCTTTATCTGCGACAATCCGTCTGGTTACTTACAGATATTTGCGAGAATGCATATATGTAATGAACGTGCACAAAAAACTAAGTTAACGCCATTGCAAATATAAGAACGCTACTCACTGTTATTGAAATAAAAATGCAATCAGACAGCATGCCAAGTGTACCCTAGCAGGATATCACTTTCTTACGTGATATCCCATTGTTAAGTATGGAATATCTACTGACAAGGATTGTCCAATACTTTGCTTACCTCGTTTTCATTGTTATCCATATAGGTCAAAGTGAATTGGTTACCGCTAAATTTTCCTTCCACGATAGAAAGCAATGTGGCTACTTCCATAAAGTGATAATGCTTGTCGGATGCTGAAATTACTTTTTTAGGGTTCTTTTTGTCAAATAATTTATAAAAATAAATACCTGCATCATCAGCACTTACCACGCATTGGCTTTTGGCATCCAAAGCGAAGACGTCATCAATGATTTGAGGGGTATGATAGCCATCAATAAAATGTGAAGAACTGACATAAGTGCCTAAGCTAACTCTAAGATGAACTGTATTGTCTAACCATGTGATGCTGACACGGTCAGGGGAAATATCATCTATAATTAATTTTTTCTTTTTATTGATAACAGAATAGTACGAGCATTTGTTTTTTGTATGACAAATACTTTCTATCTTTAATTTTTTATTTGGTGAATAAAATTGGTTAGTCTTAGCATAGATTGAGGTAGCTATAAAGCTAAGCGCCATCAAATAGCATAGTTGGCATATTTTCATGGTGAGCATCTTTTTATTTATTAAGATAACAGTATTTTAACAAATATAAATTGAGTGTATATCGCAATTTATGTTTGTTTTATGGATAAATATTTTTTCGATATTTTTTATATTTGAAAATGACTCTTGTTTGAATTCTTGAAAGCGCATACCATGTACTAATATTTTATTTTGACAAATCAGGGATTTTCTATGAATCGTAAATTTTTAATGACTGTGTTGGCATTAGGTTGTGCCACTGCCGCAGCCGCCGATATTATTGAAGCGACGGCATTAAGCGAACCTAGTGGGCAAGGGCAAAGTGTGAATGCTGTTTTGTTACGCTATGATCAAGCTGTTTCTACGCATAAAGCGTCAGCGACTAATTTTACTGTTGCCGGCCGTCAAGTCAGTCGTGCGATGCCGGTAAAACCATGTCCACAATATACGATACCTTATTGTGCCACTCGCCGTAGCGATTTGGTTCTGTTGCAATTATCACCCGATGCATCAAGTGTGGTAACAGAACATGTCGGGCGTGAGCCATCGGTGGAAAAAAAGATTACGTTGGAAATCACACAAAAAAGTCCAGCTGCAACAATAAAAACAGGCCGTCTGAAACACTTGGTTGCCGACAACTTCACACAGCACGTTTTTCATGATTCGCAAAGTGGCATCAGCATTCCTTATAACCTTTTCATACCGAAAAATTACAACCCTAAGAAATCTTACCCGCTGGTTATGTTTGTTCATGATGCTGGCACAACGAATAGCAATGTTAAGAATACGTTGTATCAAGGCAATGGTGCTACGGTATGGGCGACGCCGGAAGCGCAAGCCAAAGAAGAAGTTTTTGTTTTGGCGCCTCAGTTTGACCAAGTGATTGTTAATGATCAATCCGATGACCCTGTAGTTCTCGACCCAACGATTAACCTGATTAAATCACTTATAAAAGAATATGCTATCGACCAAAACCGTCTCTATACAACGGAACAAAGTGGCGGTGCGATGTTTAGTCTGGCCATGAATATTAAATATCCAGACTTCTTTGCGGCTAGCTATATCGTAGCAGGACAATGGGCTGCTGATAAAACTGCTCCGATTGCGCATAACAAACTATTTATTCTCGTTTCTGAAAATGACACCAAAGCGTTTCCCGGCGAGAAAGCTATCGTTAATGTCTTAAAGCAACACGGCGCGGTTGTGCATGAAAGTTTTGGTTGGGATGCAGCCGCACCGATAAGCACGCTGAACCGCCAAGCAAAAACCTTATTAAAACAAGGCGGCAACATTCATTTTGCTGCTTTTAAAGGCGGTACATTGCCGTTGGAAAAAGTGAAATCTGAAAACAAAGGCGCCGCGCATGTTGGTACATGGGCGGTGGCTTATGATATTGATGCGATTCGCAACTGGTTATTAAAACAGCACAAGTAACGCGGCTCAGCATTATGAACCTTGCGCTTATTCCGTAGATTGGTGCTACTCGTGCGCATTTGGCTAGCTCATCTTAAACAAATAGAGCAAGCCAATGCCACAAGGTATATAGCCTTTATCCTCACTCGCAAGTATTTATCCCTATTACCCTGTACACAGCTGAGAAACACGATTCCTGTATAAAATTTACCTTATTGCCGCCATATTATTAGCTGGCTGCACTGCATCACAGCAACCAGAACATCGTATGCAAAAAACATCTGAAGACAAAATCCTCTTGGATAACGCCGTTGTGCAATATCAGGCAAAATCATACCAAGCGGCATTGCCGCTATTTGAGCAAGCCAGCGCACGCGGTTCCATGAAAGCACCGCGTTATCTTGGCCTGATGTATCTCAATGGCGAAGGCGTGAAACGGAACCCGCAGCGCGCATTTGCCGAGTTTCAAAAAGCAGCTGTTGCCGGAGATATTACGGGACAATACTGGCTGGGACATCTATACGAACAAGGCATTGGGACGGAAAAAAACACTCAACAGGCGATTCATTGGTACACACAATCTGCCCGCGTAAACCGCATTGACCATATTACCGCGCCTGCTATGAATGCGTTGGGCAGGTGCTATGAAAACGGCATTGGCGTGCCTGTTGACCGTGCGCAAGCATTGGCTTGGTATAAAAAAGTGGCTGAAGGAGGGAGTATAGAAGCGCAGGAAAGTGTTAAGCGACTGGAAGAACCATGAATGGATATGAGTTAACGAGCATATCCATCGCGTAGAATGCCCTTCTATTCTCCCTCTGTATTTCTTATACACTCCCGCGTAAACCGCATTGACCATGTTCCGCGCCTGCTATGAATGCATTGGGCAGGTCCTATGAAAACGGCATTGGCGTTCCCGTTGACCGTGCGCAAGCATTGGCTTGGTATAAAAAAGCGGCTGAAGGTGGCAGTATAGAAGCACAGGAAAGCATAAAACGGCTGGAAAAACCATGAATGGATATGAGTTAACGAGCACGCACAAGACCAACTTCAATGTTCCCCGCGTTTGTCTGCCGAACCTCCTAGACTTACACACTTTTTTGCAAACGATAACGCCAAATAAAATGAGCGTACGTGAGCTTTTATTGATACAGCAGGCAGCACTTCACCTTGTAGGACTTTCCGCACGCAACCGCTAACGAACCAATAACAAACAATGCTCACACCAAACGGAAAGATACTTACACAAAAATAGCCACAACATTCAGCATAATTTTTAGCATTCAAAATACGTAAAAGCTCTCTCTCTTTGCCTATCTTATTGACATCATCATTCTACAAATAGACTTTGTAACCTCATGTAAACAATCCTTGTTGCAGTTAATACGGCATTCTGATGGCATATTGTCTTTGTGAATAACTATTTGCTACTTTATACTTACCATAAAAGCCTAATAATAGATTAATCGTTAATTCAATTTCCCCATATCGTATGGAATTAACCGTATCATCTAGCTCAGTCATCAAATCGCAATCAATAAACCATCATCAACTTATTGCTCTTAATTATTAATCTTAATAATAAAAACATCAGTTCAATTACGAGATAAAGCGTTTTTGATTTATGAATTTGTCTCTTTAATTGTAATTTCCCAATCTGGATTATTGGCTTGCGTTTCCTCAAGATTGAGGTGTAATAATAAGGAAGAATAAGAGAATTTTTGGTTTGTTTTTTTCTGAGACAATATAAGTTCTTTATTCCACATAGATATAATGTTTTTGTCGCTTCTTGATTAGGCACTGTATATAAAATAATTCCCCCCTCTCTTGAAATAGTTGATAAGTTTCTTCCGTCCAAGTTAGTTGATGGCTTGTAGTAATAGCGCCTACGAGATTAGCTCCTTCCAGATTAGCTCCTTGAAGCTGCATTCCTGTAGCATTAGGACGAGCACCATCCAAATCATTGGTAACAAATAAGCGTTCGCGTACCGCACTATCTATACCCGCCAAATGAAAATCCATGCCACATAGGCATAGATTTGGAAACACTTCAGGATGCTTACGCAACAGGATTTTTTGAGTTTCAGGGTGCACTGCCAGCAACACTTGCGTAATCGCCACACCCAGCCGACTTTGCGCACGTTGTCGGATGTTCTCAATAATCGCGTGCGATTCGTCATTATCTTGTTTGCCCTGTAACCGTTGTAAATCTTTCTGATGTAAGGCAACCCATGCGGATTTTAAGAGGTTCAGCGCGGGTTTTTCAAAATGCTCGCCATGCTCACCGTGATAAAACGGCAATAAGCTATAGATGGAGGCGATTTGTAAACCAACCACGCCATCATGACGGTTATGTGAAGACAGTGCTTCATGTTCAGGCGATAAATATTGCTCTTTTGATATTTCTTCTGATGTTTCACCATGCACTTCGCTATTTTCAGCAGGAATTTTTTTATTTTCTTCGTAATTTCTTTTCCTTCTTGGAAATGCAAACCACTCACCCACTCGGCAATTTTCTGAAATTCTTTGAGGTTCACGTCTTTGCGTTGATGTTCAATTTGCTGTCGCGTATTTTCATCACGGAAATGCCACACCATAAAAGCCACAGGCGCTGATGTCAGCAGCGTTATAAAAGTCCAAACACCATTGTTTTTTAACATATCATAAGGAAAGAGACGATAAAGCAAAAGGAATATTCCTATAGAAACGCCGCCAGCCATAAACATTCGTAATGCACGTGAATTTTTTCTTTGTATTGCACTCAGATGTTTGTTTATTGCACTAAATTTCTTAAAAAAAGTATTTTTTATTTTTTCATAATGATTGCTAATTTTCTGCTTAGTTTTAAATATAATATTTTTTATTGCGGCAATCTTTTATTCATTTTTATCTATTGTAAAAAAGCAGACATCTATTGAAAAACAGATAAATAGAACACATTAAATTTCATCTGTAATTTCAGATAATACTACAAAATAAAAAGACTTTTCCCATTATATTTGATTGACATTTTTTAATGTCAGGTAGGTTTCCTATTTTTATAGATATAACCTTTCTTTCTATGCTTAGCCATTTTAGATAGCGCTTCTCTCTACAGCATACCGCCTAAGCCTTGCCATAAGAAACAATAAGCCACCAGATAGAATAGACCGCCGTGCCCTCTTTCTATGCGGCTATATTTCAATAGTTCTATTCCAACAATACTTTCCGAATAATACGCTAATAAAGTGTTATAGCAATTCAAGAATGTTTTCAACAGGTCGCCCAATGCGTACGCCTTTTTCATTGGCAACGACTGGACGATTAAATAGCACCGGATGCTGTAGCAATGCTTCAATCATTTCATCATCGCTTAGGGTGAGGTCATCTAATTGCAGGCTCTGATAAAGGGCTTCTTTGCTGCGCAAAAAGGCACGCGGCGATAATTTGCTGCGTGTAATCAGGTCGGTGAGTGCGTCGCGCGTAAATGGTGTCTTTAGATAATCCACAACGATGGGCTCAATACCATGCTCCCGCAAAAGCGCTAATGCTTGGCGAGAGGTGGAGCAACGAGGGTTGTGATAAAGGGTTGTGCTCATTATGTGTCCTTGTTTGTGACGATGAATACAGTATATCGCCGTAGCGCTAATTTCGTTTTTGTTCGTAACGGTCAAAGCCTTGCCAAAGCAAGTGCCGACATTTATATTTTTACGCTACTTCTCATTTCATAGGTTTTATTATGCACAGTCAGCCTGCGTTGCATACAGCGCTTTCTCACCGTTCTATTCGCCAGTTCTCCAATCAACCCATTGCCCCCGAAATATTAGATGCTTTACTCGATGCAGGACGAATGGCTTCCACTTCTAATAATCTGCAGTGCGTTTCTATTGTGCGGGTTACAGATGCTGAAATTCGCGCAGGCATTCGTGCAGCCGCTTCTGATATGGCATATGTTACGGATTGTGCGGAGTTTCTGCTGTTTTGTATAGATTTTTACAAACATAAGCAGCTGGCACCAGAAGCGCAGTTAGATTGGGCGGAGATTAGTCTGATTGCCGCTATTGATACCGGTATTATGGCGCAAAATGTGTTGTTAGTTGCAGAGTCACTAGGGTTAGGTGGCGTCTATATTGGCGCCCTACGCAACGATATTGCAGCCGTTGCCAAGCTGGTAGGACTACCAACTTATTGTGTTCCGCTAGTAGGACTATGTTTAGGTTATCCCGCCCAAGAACCCTCGTTAAAACCGCGCTTGCCGCAAACACTAATGCGTTATGAAAATCGCTACCGAGAACCCGATGCAGACGCTTTAAAAACATATAATGCAGAATTGCGTCATTACTATGAGGAACGCGCAGGTAAATCCCTAGACTGGCAAGGAACCATTAGCAAAACGCTAGCGCAACCAGTCCGTCCGCATATACTTCCTTTCTTTCAACAACAAGGTTTGCTTAAACGATGAAATATTACACCGCCATAGTATGTTCTCTGCTTCTTTTAGCTTGTCAACCCAAGAAACCTTTTGGCGGCCCTCTCGCTATTGCTACAACTCCTCGTATCACAGATTCGGCATGTATGACACGCGCCTGTCCGGACGTTTACGATCCTGTCTGTGTTACATACGAAAATAATGGACGCCGTATGCAACAAACTTTCAGCAACCAATGCCAAGTGTGTATTGCTGCTGAATATATTGTGAGCACGCGGCATGGCTCTTGCGATAATTAATTTATCCATTCCTGCATGGATAAACGGAGAATAGCGCTGTTTGTTGTCTGGAAGGCTACAATAAGCATCGATATATATTGATAAATAATTTATTTAAACAGACAATATCGATAACACTTTATAATTGAAATCATCTTCTAATAATCTAGGTACTTTAATGAATGACAGTCAGAAAAAACTTTTACTTATTATCCTCCTTGTTGTAATCGGTGCGATATACTTTATGCGCAATGGATTGGGGGTAGGAAAGGGCAATATAAATAAATTCCTTGATAGTTATAATAAAATCACAGATAGTGAGAATAATCTAATTGATTTCATGCAGCAAAATGCAGAAACTCGACAGCGTGTTATTTATTTACCTGATAATATCCTAAGTCCTTTACAGCAAAATATTGCGCTGATGACAAATGCACCAAATAATGATTGTGCAAAGATACCTGATAAGAAATTACAGAAAGATTGTCTAGACCTTTTTGAACAATATGGAAAAATACTCAGCGATGTTCGGATACAAGGTGTAAACTTTATGCTAAATAAACAGCTGCTATATATCATTCCAGAGAAACAGAATTTTATAAAAAAAATGACCGAGAAATACCCCAAAATTCGTCGTGACCCTGAGTAATCACGCTATTAATATGATAAAAAATGAAGTGAGTATCCTTATTCTTTATTTAATCCATGTTGAATAGCGTCAATATCGTACGATAGGACAATATTTAGATAATGCCTATTGCTGCCGCAGATTTTTAACATTCATCTATCATAATTTATACTGCACTAAAATAGATTTTCTATTATTGCGTACTAACAGAAATTGATAGTGCGTTTTTGTGTGCAAGTTGATTATTAATTTCTAGAATGCGGTTTTAAGGTGGGGCTGGTGTAGTTTTAATAAGAAACTTATAGTTAGATATTTGGCATTCATAGCTTTTTTCTCTATTTGACAATGGGAGATATAGATATATGGCCTAAAATGTAGGAAATCGCCGCGTTGTTTACACTTCCTGTTTAAAATAATCATCTAAAAC
>JAUMZX010000059.1 GCA_030527905.1 Cardiobacteriaceae bacterium | reverse complement strand
CTTAAAACTCTGCGATTTTGGTGTGGTTTTTTGGGCTAATCTAATACAGCCCCTTAATTTATTTCTGACTTCTGCAATATAAAAATGCCGCCTCAGAGAGGCAGCACGTTAATATCTTTTATAAGATATAATCTATTTTACAATGACATGTTGTAATGCTTGTCGAGCATGCTCTTCTGGGTGATACATATTTTCCAATGATGCGCCAGGAGCGTGCCAATCTCCAGCTCGTGTAGTTCGTGCGTGAATGGTGTAACTGAAAGGTTTAGGTTCACCTGTCATAGTGAAAGCCGCAATATGGCGATCATCACGGTTCTCACGATACTGAACGGTTACTTGTTCACTACTTTTATCAATTCCAGTATCACTATTATTTTTATCCAGAGGATTCAAAGTAATTCCTGCAGGCAATGGATAGACATAGAGTAGTTCACTACGCTCATTACTCCCTTGCTCAAGTTCTGGTGTCAAGGTTGCAATAATATTGATGTCTGTATTATTTGGTAGTTTGGCAGGATCTAAGGCTTCCCCTTTGCTATTCTCGTAACGGAGTTCCATTTTCCAACCGGCACTACTCGCATCCATCGCTTTTGGGGTATACAAGTCTTGCGCATTTAACCACAAAGTCTGGGCACTAACATTGCCAATACGAACGTTACCGTTGTATTCGTTTTTACTCAAATCAGCCAATGTTGTTTTTTGCCCATTAATCTCAATAGGTAAGTCCGTGGCAGGTTGAGGAGCAACAATAGCAAGTCGTACTAACCACGCAAGTTCTTGGGTACTCAGGTAACCATCGTGAGAAAGTGCTTGTGCCAAGCTTTCGCGCTGTTCATCATAGAGTTTCTTGATGACATCAAGCGTGTTTTGCGGATCATTACTGACATTCTGCCATAATTTTTCCAACTGTTTCAGGCGAACAAGATTGTGTGCAGCAATACTCGTGTTACTGCTGTAAGCATATCTTTTAGTTACTGTTTGCGGTGTTTGTTGCGCTAGGGCATTAAGACGCTCACCCGCTGCTTGGTACTCTCCAAGGAGAGCAAGAGCAGTAGCAATGTCTAGACTATCACTAAACTCTAAATTATTTTCTGCAGCTAAATGATAGCGTAAGAGATTACCGCGTATTGGTTCTCCTGCAAGAGCAAGAACGTAATATGCATAGCTCTCTCCGTGCGAATATTCTGATTTATATTCGCCTCGCGTATCGTCTTTCAATGCAGAAAGCAAGCGAGTCAGTTGCGACGGATTCAACAATGCCTTCTGATTTTGTAACTCAACAAGCGCTTCTCCTACATAGGCACTCAGCCATACGCTACTAGTAGAATTGGCCCATAAACCATAACTGCCATTCCAATACGCTAGGTTTGCCAATCTATTTTCAGCTTCGTGAGCATTATCTAAATCAAGTTTAGATGCCCCAAGCAGTCCCCACAGTTTACTGGTGGTTTGCTCACTGCAACCTAGTGGATAATCTGCTAGCTGACGTTGATATGGCGCTGCGTCGTAAGGAATACCGCTATTCAAACTCAGGTGTGCTGCCTTCAGGTCTTTGAGCTCAAGCGTTGTGCCACTATTTAGGCGATCATATTGCTGGCGAACTTGCGGTAATGTTGGAGCGCGTACAGGTATGCGTCTTTCCAGTTTTTCACTGTAATCTCCACTGATAGCAACGTTCAAGTGCGCCTCACCCGCTTTATTACTACGGAACGGATAACGTAAGGTCACACTTTCATCCGGCGCTAATGTCGTTTCAGGAATAGGTTCACCTTGAAGCTCAAGGTTATCTGCCTGAACTTGAACACTCAAAATTTGCGTTTTATCAGTCGTGTTATGTAATCGTAAGCTGAAAGACCCGCTGTCATCTGCACCGAGATAACGTGGAGTGTGCAATTCACTAACGATTGGCGCTTTTAGTGTTACCGTTTTCTCGCTACTACCAATCTTTTCCGCATTATAGGCCGCCGCCATCACGCGCAGTCGTCCGTTGTAATGAGGAACGGGGATGGTGTAATTAACATTACCATCCGCATCAAGCTTAATCGGGTTACTCCAATAAGCAAGCAATTGTAGGTCAAGATCCGGCAATGCTGACAGCGCCGCACGCTCGCTATTACTAATTTCATCACCGCCGTCAGCACCACTACGCAACGCAGCAAGACGAGCCTGCGTTTGTTTGATGATATTTCCAAAAGTGTCATATAAGCTAATGTCGAACTGTTTTTTACCAAAGAAAGCCACGAGTGGATCCGTGAAGCTCGGTGCGGTCAATTGGTAGAGCCCATCATCGACCACTGCGATATTGACGTAAGTATTCGCATCTGCCTGTGGCACATGAACATTAACCGTCAATGGTTGTTCAGGCAATGGGTTTTCTGCGGTATGGATTTCTGGTACAAAACGACGTGCGGCAAGGTCAGCGCCTACCCAGAGTAGACCTACCGCACGACGATTATGATCTTCCGTCTGAGCGTTCCAACCATTGGCAAGTAGCCATACGCCTTGCTCCCATTCCGCTTGCCACGGTATTTGTAGAGTCGCTTTGCCGTTTTTCAACTCAACGTCATAGTTATTGATAATACTGTCATGATTGGCTAGTTTTACTGTCGCTTTCCCATCAAATGGTGCTTGCAAGTTAAGGGTTAAGGTGTCTCCCCCTTTGTACTGCGGCTGATCGCTTGCGAGAGTGATAGCTGCCGGGCTGTTGTTACTAGGATCACCAAACCAACCACGCGCTATTTCTATACTCGCCGCACTTGCAGGATCTTGTCCTTGTACTTCAAGAACATATATACCGTTATCTAAAGCAAGGTCCAGATTTTCCGGTGATTTTCCTTTAGCATCGAGCGTCCCATTTTTAAGCGCTAGGCGGTTATCATTATGTTCATATTGCCAACGTCCATCATTGCCGTAATACCAATACCAGTTACGATCAACACGATAAAGTGTCCATTTTAATGGTGCCGGTTGCAGATCACCTTTATCATTAATTACTGCAATTTGTGCATTATCTTCACCAGCTTTTAACGCAATATATGGTGTGCTACGTGGTAACAGCGCTTCTTGCTGCGCATGAATCAAACTACCATCTGGAGCAGTTAGATTACTACTTACATCCAATTTTTGCGGTATGGTAGAGAATGGACGATCAAGTTTATCTAACGTTATATGGCGTTTACCATCTTTATCTGTGTTAGCAGGGGCAATAGTTTGCGATACACTGGCAGCAGACTCGTCTGCACCAATTTCATCATGCCGACCAATCTGCCAACCTTTCCATGCCGGATGACTAATACCAAAATCGGCACTACGAATTCGCCATTCGCCATCAGTCAACAAATCAGCAGCTGGCGCACCATAGAGCCAGTCCGCATCAATATCTATATCAGCTTTATCTGCCGAGGCTTGAATCGCTAGGTGGCTTTCGATTTGTTGCGGAATAATACTATCTATCAGAAAATTTTCCGCAACGAGTGGCGCACCGTCTTTTCCCAGTTTTATACTGATTTTCCAATTACCAAGACGGGCATTAGCAGTAATTTTCTGACTATAACGATACGCGCCACTATCATCTGGCTCAAGGAGCTGACTGTGAACAGGAATACCATCGGGGCGACTGATCTCCAACCAGAGCGGCGTATCATGAAATGCTTTACCTTCTGGTGTTTTAAATAACCACATAGCATTAAAGGTATCATTCGGACGATAAACACCGCGGTCATACCAACTCCAATGTGTTAACGTTGGATTACTAACTGTACCAGAAAGTCCCTTATCAGAAAGATCAATACCTTGTCCCGTAATACGTAAATACGCTAAATGATTATCATGCTGACTGATAATATGGCTAGGTGCATCCGCATTCTCTCCATTCGTTTGTGCGCGTGTGAAACGTGCGATACCCTGCCTATCAGTTTTTACTTCTCCCAGAATTCGATTATTTCCAGCATAAAGAACTACATTCTGTCCTACAACTGGCGTGTTATCGCTGAGATCGCGCAGCTCTGCCCACAAACCATCATCCGTCTTGTACGCAGTAAAACCTTGGTCTGTTACACTAAACCCCATAAATTGCGTATCGTATTCATTGTCGCCAGCGTTAATACCAAGCACATAAACACCTGAACGCGCTTCTTTTCCGGCCATATCGGCAAAAGCGATACGATTTTGCACAACGCTATTTACTGCCCCCTTTTCTGGCGTAAAGCTGCCCTGCCAGATGAGACTGGCATTATCGCCCAACTCATAAGAAGAAATGTTATTAGGAGAATCGACTGCATCATGGATATCTCCTGCAAGATTATTCCCCGGGATTTGCCAAAGTTTTACGCTAATTTTCTCAACATTACGACTTTCGACCGTTAATGCGGCATCACTTCCAAGCGCAAGCGTTTTCCCACGCGTGGCAAAACGCAACATAGGCTCACTATTCCCCGTATTCAGATTGCGCGTTTCTTCTTGCCCTAATTCAAGACGATTATTGGCAGCAAGTTTAGGATCAATACGAACGCTATATTCATGTTGCCAAAGGGCGCTATAGCATAAACGATCACCCGCATACCGCCCTTTATCCTCAGGAGCAGGTGTAATCGTTATATATTGACGCCAATCTTGTAATGGCTCTGCGAGTACAGGAGAGTTAAATTCCACACAGATTTGCGGTAAATCTTGATTACGATCTACGTCAATATTCGATAACGAGAATCCGTATTGACTACGCAGTTCCCGATAGCGCTTATTTTGTTCTTCATCAAATTGCGGGCTAAATTTTTCCAGTTCTTTAAGTGCAAAAGGAATACTTTCTGCATCGGTTTGCATCATTCGCTCAAAAAAATCGAGATTTTCGTTTAAATATTCACTTTTTGAGTTAGTAATTGCAGAGGATGAGGTTAATAGGGATCTGAGAATAAGCTCTTTATTGTTTGACGAGTCATCATCGTAATTCTGGCTATTCTGAGCATTATCAATCAATATTGATAATAGTTTGGCGCGGTTCTTCAAATGGGCAAAATCTTTTCCACCTTTTGAGGAATACTGCGCCTTCGCGAGCCATGCACGAATTTCGTCATTTGCCAACGTGCTAAAAGGGCCGCTACCGTTTTGCAAATATTGATTAATATCAGCTTCCGCCTTACTACGAGTAGCAGCAAGTCTATCAGCATTCCATTGCTCAGCATGTGCTATAGAAAGTGTTGTAATACAAGCTGCAATTAGGGTTTTTCTGAACATAAAAATCCGCCGTGATGGAAAAAGGAAACGCATTGTAACAAAGATAATATTTTAATTTTTGAAACGCGTTAAATTTTCAAATGACTATGTACGCTCTTTAATTTTTAACCCATCGTTTACTAACGTGCAAACCACTTTGCCATATTAATAGTCTCATTTATCCAAAGCTCCTTTGGGTAGTACCAACATATAGGTTTCCACGTCCTGAATACGATTACTGTTCATCGTAGAATTGAACAGAATACGCGTAAAATCGTTATTTACTGTGGCCTGCGGCTCAGCCCAATAGGCATCCTCCCCCCACTTACGCTTTGAATCACTGTCTGCATGAGCTAGAGGACGAATCTGCGGATTCGCTTCTAAGCTAACCGCAAAGATTTTACGGTGCAACCACTGTTGTAAGCGTGTGTTACGCAGATTAACATTTTGATTGCTAGAGTGGTATTCTCCATAAGTCGAAACCAATACCCAACCTGGTTTGTTGTACGCTTTACCTGAGAAGTGCATAGCAGTAGCAGTACCAGACAGATAAGAGGGAAACAATAGACTGCGCTTACCTGTTTTGAGGTTCACCATAAATACGTCACCGGCACTAGACTGATAATCTACTGATACATAAACATCCTCGCCCTGTTTATTTAAGGCTAGATCAGAATGCTCTGATTGAGAATGCAGTGGTATATATGGTTGTCTGGAGGTTGAAGCAGGATGCGGACTACTGAAATCGCGTGTGTAAGCGCGCGTTCCTAATTGATTGTATGCCCAAGAAACAACACAATACTGGCCAGATGGGCTCATACTAACATGGTCTGGACGTGCGGATAGATCCATATGCCCAAGTATTCGATCCTCTTTCATATCCCAAGTGACTACGCCAAGCCCTTGCCATTGTTCATTATCGACCAAAAAACACCAATAACGATCATCGGCAGAAGGGGAACCTTCAGATTTGGTCCATGCACTCGCAGCACCTGACCAAAAAGATTTCAAACGTTCTCCCAGATCTCCTACAACTCGGCTCTGATTATTAACAACATTCAGTTCCATAATAGTCATCCCACGCCCATTCTGGGGAAGGTAGTATAGGATGTCGGGGTTAGTAGGATGCCATTGCGGTTCTGCATCACCAGCTGGTCCAATGAGCTGTTTCAAATATTTCCCCGTATGACTATCATACAAATGCCAATAGCCATTAGAAGCGTTCATCAAAATTCGGCTACTATCCGCATTAAATGCTTGACGACGTGAATAATCGCTACGATGGTTCTTTTCATCGCCGCTTTTCTGGGCATTATGGGTTAACCGTACTTCGCAAATATGATAAGTAGGTTCTTGAGTAGCCACGCCACTTGCAGGAATTCTACGTTCAGGAAGCGGTGGATTTTCCTTAAATTTTTGCAACGGACGCGCTTTCAATAAGATGTTATTACAAATATCATGGGTTGTAACATCTGCACCATTAACGGTCTCATTAGAAGAGGTGGCAGCAAATGTATCCACCGTATAAGCAAGAAAAATAGTGGCAACACTAGCAGCAGTAAATATTTTTCTAAACATGAATCATACTCCAACATGAGAAAGAGAATGTGTATTCTAACAAAGATAGATGACTAATTTTTACTCTAGTTGCTTTCTATTATCTCCTTATTTGCAATAAAATAATCATCTACCAACGCAACAAATATTCCCATTTGATATACATCATCAAATATCTTCCAATGACAATGTTATCCTGCTACACGTTTATTTTGGAGGATATATGTATCGTTATCCCGCGATCCTGAATCTTGGTTTTCGCCTTTTCTTCTTTTCGGCTACCGTTTTTGCTGTATTCACAATGCTAATATGGCTAAGCCTCTATTCCTATCCATCTACTTGGAATACAGGCACATTACCACCTACATGGTGGCATGGACACGAAATGATTTATGGCTATGCCGCCGCCGTAGTTACCGGATTTCTTTTTACCGCGGTACAAAATTGGACGGGAGTTGCCATGCCTCATGGCTGGTTGTTACTTCTCTATTGGTTGCCATGGTGCATTGCTCGTCTACTATTTATTTTTGCGCCAAACGCTTATCTTATCGCGGCAAGCCTCGATCTGTTATTTGCTATTGGCGGTTTTTATGGTGTCCTCAAACCCGTGATTGCCGTTAAGCAATGGCGACAGATGGGAATAGTTTCAAAGATGTTCCTTATCATAATAGGACACCTACTATTTGTTGCCGGATTACTCGGCCTATCTCGCGGAATTTATTGGAGTCTATACTTAGGTGTCTTTACAATCCTTGCTATTGTTTTGACCATAGGTCGTCGCGTTACCCCCTTTTTTATTGAACGTGGTGTTGGCTATCCATTTACACCTAAAAACAGTGTACTTATTGACCGTCTTTGCCTACTTACTTTTTTAATTTTCTTTATTCTGAAAATATTCACACCTTGGACAAATGTCGCAAATATTACTGCACTTTTATGTGCTATTTGCAACACTTGGCGCCTTATTGGCTGGCATACCAAAGGCATATGGAGAAAACCATTACTCTGGAGTATGTTTCTCGCTTTCACAGGTATGATTCTAGGATTTATTCTATATTCTTGCCAACTATTCTATCCCGTCACTGATTCGCTAGCTCTACATGCGCTAACGCTTTCTGGCATTGGCCTGCTTACACTATCAATGATGGGCAGAGTTAGTCTTGGGCACTCTGGACGCAACATTCATCAACCGCCCCGCTTACTTATTATTGGTTTATATCTGCTTGGAGGAGCATGCGTTTTTAGGGTAGCATTGCCACTACTTTTTCCAAATCAGTACAGTGTCTGGATTATCCATGCCCAAATATTATGGATTCTGGCGTTTCTGCTACTTTTAATCGCTTATACGCACATTTGGTTCAGCCCACGTATAGATGGTAAAGCAGGCTAAAGAAAAAGAAGAAAATAAATACCTTTTCCTTTAGCACTGTTGACGTGTAAATATCACGTTAAATGCAGTGGAACAAAAATCATGGTATAACCGACCACAACCAATAATGCAGCTATAGTAGGAACAGAAGTACGTTTAACCAACAACATTGGCGAGAGATTACCAGCTCCGCTTACCGCAACGATAACGCCTGACACAGGCGACAAAGTGCGACCAACATTGGTAGCTTGTTGCATAGGTAAAATCAGATAAGCCGGATTAATGCCGAGTTTATCTGCCATTTTTGGCGCAATTTCAACAAAAGCATAGAACGCAGCATTACCCGATCCAGAAGCAACGACAACAAGCAATGAAACCCCCACCAGTGCAAACATCATCGTTATTCCCGCAGCACCACTCTTTTCGACCAAATGAATCATCTCATCAACAAAACCAACATTACTTAAACCTTCAGCAAAAACCCCCGCAGCAATCAAGAGAATAACGACTCCAGCAAAAGCAGCTCCCATTTCCTGGTAAGCAATCTCTAATCCCTCATATAAAGCTTTAGCATTTGGTTTACGACAAAATTCAATAAGCAAGCTCAATATCAACGTTAAAATAACAACTGCACCAAGCGACATTTTGGGCATAGTTCGTCCAGCTATCATTAGCTTACCATCAAAAATCAACATACCCACTATCGGTAGAAAAGGTAAAAACATATACATTGCAGGTGCTTTTTTGAGTGCGGACAAATCCATCTCAATCTTCTCTCTGCTTGTCTGCGTTACCAGCCCTTCTTTTCTATCGCAAAAAGGCTGCCAGAAAAAATGAGCAATTGCCGTTGCTAAAATAGCCAACACACTCATAGGAATCATATATGAGAAGGCATATTCCTTAACGGCAATACCAGCATTCTCAGCGGCCAAAACGACATCAGGAGCTGTTGGCGCCAAAGTGAGCATTGCTGTAGTGGCACATACGGCGGCTGCCGATGGACGAGAAATACCTAAGTTAGTCAAAATGGGAAATAAAGTTGCCATCAGAAAAGCGCCAAGAGCCGTTGCAGAAGAAATAGCAAATGACAATAAACTACCAATAAAGAAACCACCAAGCAGCAAAATATATGGCGAACGAATATAACCCAAAGGACGAGATAAAATGCGGATAACCGTATCATTTGCACCAATATGAGACATATAGGCAGAAAAACCAATAAGCACCATAATGAGCAGACCTAGTCCACCACCACGTTTCTCCATCAAATTAAAAATTAAATTACTGATATCAACGAAGAACAATCCTGTAGATTTCTCGCCACCAATTGCTTTACCTGTTGCTACAGCGAACAAAAGTAAAGCCACTCCGCCTACAAATAGAACGCCTTTAGCCTTATATCCTCGAATAATGAGAAAACCTACTAATAATATTGATAAAAAACCTATTATTAACCCCATAATAATGCACTCCAGGATAAAAAACGCGCATACCTTACCATTTTTGCATTAAAATCGTATCCGATTAACATATCAAATTGATTTTTAAAAAAATTTCCATGCACTTCTATAAAAAATAGATTCTTATAATCAAAATACAAAATTCACAAACATTAAAAAACAAAAAAACAACTTTCACCAACGATAAAAAACATTCATGACTAATTCCCTACGAATGAATATGCATTAGCTGTCGCCACGTCCTGCATCTCGAAATTTCTCAGGACACTGTTGCATTAGATACGAGCTTTATCATCCGCTCGTATAACCAGCTGTCGAGCAACTCTTGCTCTATGCGAGTATTCTTTGGTGATGCACGGCTCATTCTCTCCCCATAGCCCCTACAATCATCATTCCTACCATCGGGATGGGATCTGCTCAGAAAGCAATGAAGCGGGCGGTACAGACAGGGCTCCCTATGAAGCATGAATGTTATATAGAAAATTCATCGACTTAGGAATCCGTAAGATTGTTTACAGACATTTACGAGAATTCATATAACTAACAACATACTCAAGAAAATAGGTATAGCCGTATGTCCCCCAATATTAACACCTTTTCACGGGCAAAAAATCTCGGTGTTTAATACCCAAAGAAAATAAACATCGAGACCTGTGCAAAACCCTCCAACTCATCCACTCATTCATTTTTCAACACAAATGAACCTGTTTTCTGCTCATTTTCTTGCATCACCATCCCTGAAATACCCAATATCTGGGCGATTCCCCGCCTTTTAGACAGGAAAAAACATCTCTATCCTGTTCCCCGCTTTAAGCAGGTTCACACAGATGGCTTTCAGATGACTTTGTGCCGCTACTTTCACCCATC
>JAUMZX010000058.1:5775-10572 GCA_030527905.1 Cardiobacteriaceae bacterium | reverse complement strand
AAGACGCGTTGATTCGCGAGCGGGGCACCAACTAAATTTCCGCCTTCGCCGTGCGTTTTACTCTCTTTACGATTAAACGTCCACGGTAAGGATAAGCCATGTTCTAACTGTAATACGGTGGTTACGGCAGCTACCAACGGAATACCTTTATATGCCGGTCCGTAGAGTGCGTCGAAAGCAATACCTTCACGATGTAAACGTAAAATAACGTGTGCGTAAGCTTGCGCCATTGTTGTTAATGCCTCGCCATTACAAAACGCACCTGCGTTGAAGAAATATGGACTTTGCCGCCCTGATTTTAAGGTAAATGAACCAAATTGTAGTGCGTTGACTGCAAGTGCCGTTTGTAAAAAGCGTTTTTGATATACTGCCAGCATTTTTTCACCTAGAAATTATAAAGCTATGTTTAAAATCATCACATTCAATGCTAATGGCATTCGTTCTGCTGAGCGTAAAGGATTTTTCCAATGGCTAATGACCCAAGATGCAGATGCAGTTTGCATTCAGGAAACTAAAGCACAATTGACGCAATTACAAGATAACGAAGCCTATTTCCCTTTATCTCATCATTATTATCATGATGCGGTAAAGAAAGGTTATAGCGGAGTAGCATTGTACCTGAAAGAAGCGCCGTTATCGGTCAAGAGCGGCATCGGTTGGGAAGAAATTGATGAAGAAGGGCGTTATATAGAGGCATGTTATCCGAATTTTTCTTTAATTAGTCTCTATATGCATTCAGGAACGAGTGGAGAGGAGCGGCAACAAAAGAAAGAAGCATTTATGGAGAAATTGGCGCCATGGCTTCAGGCGCGTGCGTCTACGGGGGAACGTTTAATTATATGTGGCGATATTAATATTGCACATACTGAAAAAGATTTGAAAAACTGGAAAGGCAATTTGAAGAATAGCGGCTTCTTACCGCAAGAGCGCCAATGGTTGACTGACTTATTTGCAGGAGCATTCTGCGATGCTTTTCGTCTTGTAAATCAGAAGGCAGAGCAATATACGTGGTGGAGTCAACGAGGTAATGCCCGTGCTAATAATGTTGGCTGGCGTATTGACTATCAGATTATTACAAAGAATCTGGCTGATCAGGTTGTCAGTGCTGAGATTTATACGAACGAACGTTTTTCCGATCATGCGCCGCTGACGATGATTTATCGCAATTTAATGTAAGTTTGAATATTTGCAGACACGACCATCAATAGCGAGAACAAACCTTTTTGAGCGTCGTTACTAAAGAAAGAATATGCCTTTGCTACTTCAGTAGGGATTAAAAGCACAATCTTATGTAGCGCAGATATAGATATATACCAATCTGTATAGATTGTACGCTGTAGCATGGCTAGATAAACAATAAACGGCGGAAGAAGCTAAACATAGCAGGCTAATGTGCGTTTATTGAAAGTTATTGTATAAGTTAAGACTTTTTAGCACGTTGCCGTCGCATTTCTTTGGGATCACAAAGCAAAGGGCGATAGATTTCAACACGATCCCCATCTTGCAATATATAGTCTGGTGCGTGGGGCAAACTAAAGATACCAAATTCGGCTTTTTTGATATCTAGATCTGGGAAAAAACGAACGATACCAGAACGTTCTACAGCTTGCTTCAGTGTGGCGCCTTCATTCATGATTAATGGAATAATTTTTTGTTTTTCTGGTTCGGCATAGGCGACTTCAATGTGGATAGTGGCCATATACTTGTTCTGCACGCTGAGCAAAGGCATCGACCATAGTATCCCCCATATGTTTCATAAGACCGCCGAGAATAGGAGCGAGTAAGAATGGAACTTCAAAATCCATGCTATAACGCACTTCACATCCCCCATCAGGTAATGAAAGAAATTCCCAGCGACCATGTAGGTGGCGAAATGGCCCTTCTAATAAGGAAATATCCATCCAATTAGGATAATCAAAGCGATTTCGGGTTGTGAACGATTTATGAAAGGCCCCTTTTTGTGCCGTAATGGTACCGATCAATTCGTGTGTATTTCTGCTGACTAATTTGCCTTTTGTACACCAAGGCAGGAATTGAGGGTATTTTTCTACATCAGCAACCAGGTCAAACATTTGAGCCGGAGAAAACGGCAATTTTTTTGACTTGCGAATTTGTGGCACAATAGCGTCCTATTTATTAATACTTTTCGCGATATTTTACTCTATGAGCAAGAAAAGCAAAGAACCGGAAAATAACATCATCACTAATCGTAAAGCCTTTCATGATTATTTTCTGGAAGAACATTTCGAAGCAGGAATTGCACTCATGGGCTGGGAAGTGAAAGCGTTACGCGCAGGGCGTATTCAAATAAAAGAAAGTCATATTCTGGTTAAAAGCGGAGAAGTCTTTCTATTTGGTGCTTATATTACTCCGCTACCTGCTGCTTCTACTCATGTCATTGCCGAACCTTCGCGTACACGTAAGCTCTTGTTACACCGTAAGGAGATCAGTAAGATTATTGGCGCTGCAGAACGAGATGGATATACGCTGGTTCCTGTAAACCTCTATTGGAAAAATGGTTATGCCAAAGTGAATCTTGCTATTGCGAAAGGCAAAAAGACTTTTGATAAGCGCGCAGCTGAAAAAGACCGCGATTGGTCAAGGCATAAAGAACGTCTTATGAAAATTCACTGAGGATAAAACATGGCATACGATGTTATTACACTTATGGTTGAGGATCACGATAATTTTATTCATATTCTCGCGGATCGTACGCATAAAGAGGCAATGGTGGTTGATCCTGCTTGGGATGCGGAAGGTATTCGTGAAGTGCTACAAGAAGAGGGACTAACACTAACCGGTATACTGATTACACATAGTCACCATGATCATGTGAATGCTGTCCGTGAGTTGTATGGTTCAGGGGTGACGTTATTTATTTCTGAAGCAGAGTATCCGTATTGGCCAGATTGTCCGAAAGATGCGGTACTCGTTACGGAAGGCGATGAAATAGCTTTTGCCGATAGTAGTATTGGCGTCATTATGACCCCCGGACACACGCCTGGCGGATGTTGCTATCATCTTGGAAATTCTCTTATTGTTGGTGATACCTTATTTATTTATGGCTGTGGTCGTGCTGATTTACAAGGCAGCGATCCACATGAGCTTTTTCATAGTCTGCAAAAATTGAAAAAATTGCCTTCATCTACCCAAATTTACGTAGGTCACAATTATGGCATCAAGGAGGTTTCAACACTTGGTGAACAGTTAGCAGGAAACCCTTTTCTAATGATTGAGAATGAAGAAGATTTTGTTCGTTATCGGATGACGCTTGCGGGGAAAACACGCAAAGCACCTTATGGTCCGATAAGTCAGGCGGAACTGGATAATGTCTTACATGAAGCGTGAATATGTTTATCGCATAATGTGCGAAGCAGATATTCCTGCAGCGCTAATTTTGTGGCAATCCATAGATGGTCTTGTGCTTGATCATGCAGATGAACCGCCTGCATTAATGATGTTCTTAGCACGTAATCCTGATTTGAGTGAAGTAGTATTAGATGGTGAACAACTGGTTGCTACTTTGCTTTGTGGTGAAGATGGGCGGCGGGCGACGCTTTATCATCTTTGTGTTGCGGAAAGTCATCGTGGACAAGGCATTGCCAAGCACCTATTGCAACGTGCTGAAGTGACGTTACGTCAGCGCGGCATTAGAAAGATGCGATTATTAGTACTGGGAAGCAATATAACGGGTAACCACTTCTGGTGTCAGCAGGGTTGGCAGCAACAGACCTCGTTAAATTATTTTAGTAAAAGCCTCTGATAAATGTTAACCGTAAGCTCAATCTTAAGGATACCGTAGTATCAGATTCTTTGGCGATACAGGTATAACAAAACGTTATAGGGAATCGGTTAGGATGTAGCTATAATCGCCTACTTTCTTTCACGATAAAATCATTTATTGCATATCTGCAGGTACGGAATTTGTTTGCATGATTACATTAGAACACTTAAAAAAAAGCTATCAGCACAATGGGCGGACAGTTCAAGCATTGAATGATGTATCGCTACATGTTGACTCGGGCGAAATTTATGGTGTAGTTGGACAAAGTGGAGCAGGGAAAAGTACGTTAATCCGTTGTGTTAACTTGCTTGAACGACCTGATAGTGGCCGCGTTATTGTTGCTGGACAAGAATTAACGACCTTATCATCATCAGCCTTATTTAAGGCGCGCCATAAAATCGGTATGATTTTTCAGCACTTCAATCTGTTATCCAGTCGCACTGTTTATCGTAATATTGCGTTGCCACTGGAGCTGATTGGCGCAAGAGAATCTGAAATAGCGACAAAAGTGCAGCCATTGCTTGAATTGACGGGGTTGGAGGATAAAGCTGTGTATTATCCAGCACAGCTATCTGGCGGACAAAAACAGCGGGTTGCAATTGCCCGTGCGCTTGCCGCAGAACCACAAGTTTTGCTCTCTGATGAAGCAACTTCGGCACTAGATCCTAAAACGACCGAAGATATTTTGAAGCTCTTGAAAAATATTAATGAAAAATTGGGGCTTACCATTTTGATGATTACGCACGAAATGGAAGTAGTGAAGCAAATCTGCCATAAAGTGGCGCTTATTGAGAGTGGTCAATTAGTAGAAACCTCTGATGTGGATGGTTTCTTTACTACGCCTACATCAGAATTAGGTAAACAATTCGTTGCACAAATTCAGCGTTTCGAACTACCGGATGTTTATCAAAAACGCATACAGAGTATCGGCAGATATCCATTAGTCAAAATTCGTTTTGTTGGTAGTAATGTTGATGAACCGATACTTTCAACGCTGACTAAACGTTTTGCTG
>JAUMZX010000058.1:0-5765 GCA_030527905.1 Cardiobacteriaceae bacterium | reverse complement strand
AAAAGTCGAGCATATTGGTCATACAAATTTTGGTTTGCTTATTGCCGAAATACTAGGTGAAAAAAATAAAACGGAAGCGGCGGTAGCCCATTTACATACATTGCCGGTTAGCACGGAGGTACTTGGCTATGTTGACTAAATTACTCGCTTGGCTACATGCAAGCATCAGTGATACAGCATATCTGTTGCTTGTCAGTACCTTTGAAACGCTTTATATGACTTTGAGCGCAACATTTTTCGCTACTCTGCTAGGCGTCCCTTTAGGGGTTATCTTATATGCAACGCGACGTGGTCGTTTTCTATCGAATCCTGGTATTTATTATCCGTTGGGCATCATTGTGAATGTTGGTCGTTCTATTCCTTATCTTATTCTGGCGCTATGGATTATCCCTCTCACTCGCGTCTTGGTAGGCGTTTCTATTGGTAATACGGCTGCTATTGTTCCATTGACCCTAGCTGCAACACCTTTTATCGCTCGGATGGTGGAAAACATGTCGAATGAAGTTCCTAGCGGCTTGATTGAAGCAGCACAGGCTATGGGCGCGAGCCCGCTACAAATTATTAACAAAGTACTGCTGCCGGAAGCATTACCTGGTCTCGTTAATGCACTCACCATTACATTGATTGCATTGATTGGCTATTCTGCGATTGCAGGTTCATTGGGAGCGGGGGGGCTAGGTAAAGTCGCCTACGCGTACGGATACCAGCGTTATCGTCCTGATATCATGCTTTATACAGTCTGTATCATTGTTATTTTGGTGCAGTTAATCCAATGGTCAGGCGACGCACTTGCACGGCGTTTCGACCACCGTTAATAATCCTTTCATAACCGGAGAAATACGATGAAAAAATTAGCACTTGCCATTCTTGCTAGTGTCGCCCTTACTGCTCAAGCGGCTCCCTTTAAAGTTGGCTCAATGGGCGGTCAAGAAGCTGACCTCGTTCATACAGCAGCCAAAGTTGCAAAAGAGCAGTATGGCCTTGACGTTGAAGTTGTAGTTTGATGATTACGTCATGCCTAATGTTGCACTTGCCGATGGTTCTATTGACGCTAACGCTTTCCAACATAAACCTTATTTAGATGTTATGGTAAAAGATCGTGGTTTTGATCTTACGCCAGTTGGTCATACCTTTGTTTATCCCATTGGAGCTTACAGTCAAAAGCTAAAAAATATTGAAGAATTGAAAGACGGTGCAACAATTGCTCTTCCAGGAGACCCGTCCAATGAAGGGAGATCTTTGATTCTACTTGATAAAAAAGGTCTGATTAAACTGAAAGATGCGAATAATTTGGAAGCAACGGTTGCCGATATTGCCGAAAATCCGCATAACTTTAAATTTAATGAAATCGAAGCAGCGCAGATACCTAATGTGTTGCCAGATGTTGATTTGGCATTCATTAATTCCAATTATGCGATCAATGCAAATCTGGTGCCTAAGAAAGATGCGCTTATTATGGAAGCCCCTGATTCTCCTTATGTCAATCTTATCGTGGTGCGTACTGCGGATAAAGATAAAGAAGAAGTGAAAAAATTTGTGGAAGCCTACCATAGCAAAGCTGTTGAAGAATCAGCAGAAAAAGTTTTTAAAGGTGCTGCCGTCAAAGGATGGTAATGCTATTTTAGTATGCAAAAAAACCGCCTGAATCTAGGCGGTTTTTTCGTGAACTCTGAAGCAACTTAGCAACTATCTTATATTGTGTCGTTTCCTGGATACGAAAAAACCTTCATCCCGTATTTTTTCAAATTAATTAACTTATAATTCTTTGCGAAAAGAATGACGCAAGGAAATTATGTATCTATAAACAGCTACATAATCCAAACTGAGAAAGGACTTTCTATTCGATTACATTTCAGTTTTCGTCATCATTTCTGGCATTTTTACTCCTATCCATTTCATATAACCATGTTCATCTAGCTCTTTTACCGTAATTTCACAACCGTGCAAATCAAGTTTATCTCCTGCCACAGGAACATCGCCAAACCGCTCTCGAAATAATTCACCTAAAGTACGATCATAATCTTCTTGTCGAATATTTAGCTGATGTGTTTGCGCAAGTTCTCCCATACGAATATAAGGCTTAACCTCAACTTCACCATAAAATGCCTGTTCACTTTCATTTTGTTGACGACTAACAAATTGCTCAGCAAAGGTACTACTCTTATCTTCAGGAAAGACATACCAAACAATATCACCTTTCTTCATTTTCGTGTTCATTCCAACTTTCATGATTGCACCGTCGCGAATGAGAGCAAATAAACGTGCATGAGAGAAATCTTTCATTCTCGTCAAGGCATACGGATGGCTGCCCTCAGCTTGAGAATATTCAGCAACCTTAAAAGATTGTAGTTGTAAAGTGAGCTTATCTGTTAACCAGAGATCTTTATTAGAAAGTGGTTCAGGATGCGGTGGGAGTGCAACTTTTAATTTACGCGCCATCAAACCAATACTTGTACCTTGAATTAATAAGGAAAGAATAACAACTGAAAAAATAACATCAAAAATGAGACGAGAATGTGCGACGCCTTCCATCAGAGGAGTCATTGCTAGAGTAATGGGTACCGCTCCACGCAATCCCACCCAGCTAATATATGCTTTCTCACGTTTGCCATAAGAAAACCATATTAACGAGCTATACACTGCTAGTGGTCGAGCAACTAGAATTAAAAATCCTGCGATAATTAACGCATCAAATCCTTGTTCAAATAAACGACTGGGCGTTACTAACAGACCTAATACCAAAAACATCGATGCTTGCGCCAACCAAGCAAGACCATCCATGACATTGAACAAGTGCTCATTTGCCTTACTACGTGAGTTGCCAATAATAATACCAGCGAGATAAACGGCAAGGAAACCGCTGCCTCCCATGAGATTTGATAATGCAAAAAGCATCAAACCACCAGAAGCAATGAGTAGTGCATACAATCCTTCAGCTAACGTAAGATGTCGTAACAGCCAGGCTAGACTCTTTCCGGCCAACCATCCCAAAAGTAAACCAACGCAAAGTTGTTGTAACAACATCCATAAAAAAGAAAATATACTTGCGTTTTCTGGCTGATTAATCATTGTAATCATTGCCGTTACAAGAAAAATAGCCATTGGATCATTCGCGCCACTTTCAAGTTCTAGGGTAGAAAGAATCCGTGAATTTAGACGTACGCCGCTATTGCGCAATAAAGAAAATACGGCAGCTGCATCTGTTGAACCAACGATTGCCGCCATCAGGAATCCTAACTGCCAGTTAACGTTAAAGAAGAATGTTGTAAATAAACCAAGAGCAAGAACTGTGGCTAATACGCCCCAGCTAGCTAATACGATAGCCGGTTTTAATGAAATACGAAAACTCGATACACTAGTACGTAATCCACCATCAAGTAGAATAATAGCTAATGCTAACTGTCCAACAAGATTTGCTGCTAAAAAATTATTAAATTGGATTCCACCGATGCCTTCTTCGCCAGCAAGCATACCAACACCAAGGAAAACTAATAAGAGCGGCATTCCCATATGCGCAGATAGTCTTGTTGCTACGATGCTAATAAAAAAGAGAAAGGCAAATATCAAAAATATCAGGTTCATGCTTTCCATAAGCCGAAATCCTTACGTTTACTAGGATGAGAAGAGTATGCTAATTGTAATGCAAAAGGCTATTCGTACAGAAATAAATTATCGTTATTTTCATAAAATTAATAGAAATTCTTATAAAGAAAAGCAAGGTATATAAAACATATTTGCAGAAATATTCTTTATATGTAAACAATGAATTCAAACTATATTTTTATTATGGCTATTTTGGGTAATCATGAATTAAGTATATTTAAAATAAGATGTATCAATAGAAGATAAGAAAACTAGATTTTTTTGATGGTTAATAAGATATCTTATCAAAAATCATTTACTGAAAATTCAATTTTAGGCCTTCTGTTATATAGAAAATTGAGTAATATAATCTTCAAAAAATACTTAAATACCATATGTTCATGAAACTATTTATAGCGTCATGAATATGCTCGAATAATTATATTTTAATCAAGAGTCTGGTTATTTAAGAATTAAGTATATACTCTACTATATTATTAAAGAATCTGAAACGCTATTCTCCTATCTTATCCTTCACAACTACTACAATTGAGTAAATTTCGGTTAAATCGTTGAGCTGCACTAATACTATGCTGATAGTAAATAGATTTAATACCCAATTCTGCCGCGGTAAGATATAATTGATTTACATCGCGTGTTGGTGTATCTGGATGAATCATAACGTTGATACTTTGACCTTGATCAATGTATTTTTGTCGTTGTGCCGCTTGCTGAATTACTGCAAGCTGGCTAATTTCAGAGAATGTCTTGAATATATCTTTTTCTTCTTCAGAAAGACCTTGTAGATGCTGTACTGAACCATCATTTAATAAAATACTTTCCCAAATTTTATCGTTATTTAAGCCTTTTTCTTCAAGAAGATCTATTAAGAAAGGATTTTTATACGTTGTTTTAATTTTAGCTAGGTCTTTAACGTGGTAATTGGATTTAAAAGGTTCAACAGAAGGCGAAACGCCTCCCAGAATAAAACTACTGGATTTAGTTGGTGCAATACTCATAAGCGTGGTATTGCGGCGTCCATAGCCCTGTAAAATTTCAGGTTCTCCAAAACGCGCTGCCAGTTCTTGTGAAGCAGCTAATGTTCTTTCTTGTAGTATTCTGAAAATCTCATTATTTTTTTGCATAGCAGTAAAGCTATCAAACGCGATACGGTGCGATTGTAAATAGCTGTGCCAACCAAGTACGCCAAGTCCAAGTGCCCGATGACGCTTGGCAAAACGATGTGCCCGTTCAAGAAAAGGAATATCAGCACTTTTCTCAATGAATTCACTCATAACTGCATCAAGAAATTGGGTCAACGTTTCAATAGCATCAGTATCTTTCCATTCATCGTAATAAAGTAGATTCATAGACGATAGACAACAGACAAAACTTTCTTCGCTACTTGCCGGCAGCATGATTTCCGTACAAAGATTAGAGGCATAAATGGGCAAATCCAACTTTTGATAAACATCGGGGCGTGCATTGTTTGCGTTATCTTTGAAAAAGAGATAGGGAATACCGGTTTCAGCTTTTCGTTGTAAAACTTTAGCCCAAATACGACGTTTTTCTGCATCTCCAGCTTTCATCGATTCGAGCCAATCATTACTAATGCAAACGCCATAGTACATAAGTTGAATGGGATTACCTTCAGTATGAATATCCAACCATTCTTCTATATCACCATGATTTATATCAATATAACCTGCAAATTGTCCTTTACGCGAAGTTCCTTGTGAGATAACATCAATAACGGTGTCGAAAAGTTTACTGAAATTAAAAGAACCGTCAGATTTGCCATTGTTACTAATCGCACTTCCACGAGGTCGGATATCACCAAAGTAAGCGCTTGTTCCTCCACCTATTTTGCTCATCATGCCAACTTCAGCCGTAGTACGCATAATGTCGTAGATCGAATCACCAATGTAACTACCAAAGCAAGATATTGGCAAACCACGATTTAAACCAAAGTTTGACCAGACAGGGGAAGATAGAGAGAAATAACCACGTGCCATATAGTGATAGAAACGACTCGCAAATCCTGTAATTCCAAGAACTTTTTCAGCATGTTCTGCAATTGAGGCAATACGTGCTTCTGGCGTAGTACCATCAAGCAGGTAACCACGTTGCAAAAATAAACGACTGTCTTCATTCAGCCAAGCAAAATCAGGTCGAGTAGTTTC
>JAUMZX010000057.1 GCA_030527905.1 Cardiobacteriaceae bacterium | reverse complement strand
TTGTGTTGAAAAATGAAT
The DNA here is from genome assembly GCA_030527905.1 of Cardiobacteriaceae bacterium. GTDB lineage: Bacteria > Pseudomonadota > Gammaproteobacteria > Cardiobacteriales > Cardiobacteriaceae > Cardiobacterium. The sequence goes on along the minus strand of JAUMZX010000057.1, from coordinate 10,647 downwards.
GCGTGGATGAGTTGGAGGGTTTTGCACAGGTCTCAAGTTATGTATACACATAATTACTTAATAATGCCAGCTCAGATAGTAGAGAAATAACAAATTTACTCAACCAGAGAAGCGTGATGGCATGAGAAAATAGAGTAGCAACGATTCTTTTTTCTTACATATTGTGAAAATAGAATCCTACTATAAATAACCTTTATTACTTCAAAATTTTCAGATGACTGCTTGAAGGTGACACAGCTTTCTTATCTAATTCAGCAGAATCTTTCTGATTATTAAGCATAGGTAAATCTTCCTCTGTAGGTCCTTTTTCTAGGTTTTCTGACACAGGTAAGGTTATTCCTTCACTATTCTCTCTTGCAACTAAAGAAGTAATTGCTGGCATTCCAACCCAGACTTGGTGGTGTTTGCCACCAAATCGGGTATGAAAGCTAATTCCTTCATCTTCTATCACCAAATTTGCTGTAGCTTGTGGTGAAATATTAAGTACTAATATCTCCTCTTGCAGGAGATGAGACGGTACGCCATGTACCCATCCTGCCCCTGGAGCTGCAACAACTAGATGAGGAGTACAGTCATTATCAACAATCCATTGATAAATAGCGCGCAATAAATAAGGTTTACGATCAGTCATATTAATGTTATTCATACACTACTACGTAATGCAGCTTCCTGTTTAGACAGAGATTTACGGAAATAGTCTTTGGCAAAATGGAAATCCATATAGTGTTGGATAGCGGCAGCTGCTTTGGGTAATTCTACTTCTAAGCTTTCGAGACGCCAAAGTATGGGTAACACACAACAATCTAATAGGCTTATTTCAGAGCCAATAAGATAGTCGCGTCCTTTAAACATCGGAGCCATAGAAAGCACGGATTCACGGAGATGTTTTAATGGCACTTTACGTTTCGCAGGGGTCAATTTTCCATGCTGTAGTTGATCAACAGGCTGATACCAATTGGTTTCCAACTCATAGCAAAATAAACGAATCTTTGCTTTTAAATTTGCCTCAATTGGCATAAGCGCTGGATGTGGAAAACGCTCATCTAAATATTCGCTGATAACACGTTCATCAAACAGTACTAAATCACGATCAAATAAAGTAGGTAAACGGCCAGTAGGGTTAATTTCGATTAGATCGGACGGAATGTTTTCAGGATCTATTTCCACGTATTCAATATCCGCCAAGTCTTTCGCTTGACATACTAATCGTAGACGATGACTAGCCGCATGGACAGGACTTCCAAAAAGTGCCTGCCCGCCCCGTTTTTGACTAACTATACTCATATGGTCCTTATTTCTATTAGTGAATGTCCCGCCAATATTCCCTTTTCAGTAAATAGAACAGTATGGTAAGAAATGCCAAGAAGGATAATACCCATGGCCCCATACGTCGTCTATCCAAAGCTGAAGGATCAGATACGTAGCTTAGGAAATTGGTGATGTCATAGGCAACTTTATCATATTCAGGCTTACTTAAGCTGCCTTTTGTAACAGCTTCAAACCCAACTAGATTAGTATGCGTTTCGCAATTTTCTTTGCCATTTACCGTTTCACAATGTTTTTCCTCGTGATAAATAGGTTTTTGGATGCCCTGTAATTGCCACAAAGGATTCGGCATACTTGCTCCTGCAAATACAGAGTTGTTAAATCCTAAGGGGCGGCTATTATCTTCATAAAAGCCGCGTAAGTAATTATAAATATAAGTACCATTTTTTGCGCGTGCCGTGAGTGAAAGATCGGGAGGCGCTTTACCAAACCATTTCAAGCCTTCTTCATTATTTAATCCGGTATGGATTTGTTCGACTGCCTTCGCACTCGTAAAAATAAGATTTTGAGCACCTATCTCTGGATCAATCTCCAAATCCTTAAATAATCGGTTATAGCGCTGATACTTCAAGGAATGGCAACCCGAGCAATAATTAATAAAATATTTTGCTCCATTTTGCAAAGAAATTTTATCAGTGATGTCGGCTTGAAACGAGTCGTTAGGAAATGTATCTGCGCCACTCGAAGCATGCGCTTGAGAAAATGACAAGAGCATAGCAAGCGAGAATAATATTTTTTTATTCATCATTTTGTTACCCTTGTTGGAACTGATTTAGTTTTGTCAATTTTGCTATAAATCGGCATGAGTAAGAAAAAAGCAAAATAGATAACAGTAAAAAACTGCGCCCAAAAGGTAACTGCATTCGTTGGCTGCATTGTTCCAAGTTTAGTCAGCACTAAGAATGCAACAATGAAGAAGCCTAAGGCAACTCGCGAAATCCAACCTTTGTAACGAATGGATTTTACTGGTGAACGATCTAGCCACGGTAAGATAAAGATCATGCCAACGGCTGCGAACATGGCGATAACGCCCCACAGTTTTGCAGGAACGCCGAACCAATCCCAAGTCATCGCACGTAAAATGGAGTAGAAAGCACCAAAATACCAGACAGGAGCGATATGTTCTGGCGTTACTTGTGGATTTGCAGGTTCAAAATTGGCAAGTTCCAGAAAGTAACCGCCAAACTCTGGCATATAGAAAATAATGCCTGCAAAGATCATGAAGAAGAAGCCAAAACCGACCAAGTCCTTAATGGTAAGGTATGGATGAAAGGGTATACCATCTAATGGCACACCGCGCTCATCTAAATGTTCTTTGATTTCGATTCCATCAGGATTGAGAGAGCCAACTTCGTGCAAGGCTATGATATGAGCCGCAACGAGCATGACCAAAACTAATGGAATCAAGATTACATGCAGTGAAAAGAAACGGTTCAATGTTGCGTCAGAAATATAGAAATCACCTTGAATAAAAGTAACAATGCTATCACCAACAATCGGAATTGCGCTAAATAGCGAGATAATAACGTTAGCACCCCAATAAGAAGTTTGTCCCCATGGTAGCAAATAGCCCATAAAGGCTTCCGCCATTAATGCTAGGAAAATGAGGGCACCAAATAACCATACGAGTTCACGCGGCTTACGGAATGATCCGTACATGAGACCGCGGAACATATGCAGATAGATACAGATAAAGAAGAAGGATGCACCAGTTGAATGCATGTAACGAATCAGATAACCAAAATCAACATCCCGCATGATGTACTCAACGCTACTGAATGCTTCAGCGGCACTGGGTTTGTAAAACATCGCTAACCACACGCCTGTAAGGATTTGGTTCACTAAGACAACGAGCGCAAGCGATCCGAAGTAATACCAAAAATTAAAGTTTTTCGCCGCATAATAACGATCCATGTGATCGTGCCAGAGCGAAGTTAACGGAAAACGGTTATCAACCCAACCTAATAACCCTGTAGTTTTATATGGATTAGCCATTTTTGCCTCCTTCGCTACTAACGCCAACAACGACTAGGTTTTCATTCTGAAAGTTATAGGGTGGAATTTTTAGATTCGTTGGCGCGGGGACTCCTTTAAATACGCGGCCAGCATAATCGAATTTTGAACCGTGACATGGACAGAAGAACCCCCCTTCCCATGAGGCATCACCACGAACTTCGCGCCCTTCAGCACGCGACTGTAATTTAGGTGCGCAACCTAGATGTGTGCAAATACCTAACATAACGAGCACATCTTTGCGCTCGGATCTCCATTCATTCTTGGCATATTCCGGCTGGATAGACTCTTTTGAATCAGGATCACGTAGATTGCCTTCGACAAGGGGTAGGCTTGCCAACATATCATCCGTACGTCTTAGAATATAAACCACTTTTCCTTGCCAGAGAACAGTTTGCATTGCCCCTGCTTCCAGCTTGGAAATATCCACTTCTACTGGTGCGCCAACGGCTTTTGCCCGTTCACTGGGCAACCAAGTTTTTAGGAAAGGGACGACCAAAAAGCCGGCGCCAACTGCGCTAGCCCCTGTCGTGGCTGCAACTAGAATTTTACGGCGCCGCGGGTTCTGTGGCGCATGAACCGGTATGAATGCCGGCTTAAGATTTGCTACATTGCTCATGATTTTTCTCCGCGTATTGGTTTGTATAGCTCAATACGCCGTTATTGCCTATATAAATTATATTTTGAGATGCTATATTAACAAAATCTTGTCATTTGCGCATAAAGTTAGATTTAAAACGGATTCTCCTCATCAAAAAATGTATATTCCAGTGAAAATGCCGTGGATAAATATTCTCCTAGCGCACAAATTCCAGCTCTTTCACTGGCATGATGTCCGCAGGATATATACACGGCATCATTTTCACATGCCTCATGATAAGTGCGTTCCGCATATTCTCCACTGATAAATACTTGAGCGCCTTCGTTGATTGCTTGCTGGAAAAAATCCTGTGCAGCACCCGTACACCAAGCAATGCGAGTAATACTATCTACATTATAGCCAACAGATAATGGTGTACGCCTCATCGCATTCTCAATCTGTGTCAATAGTTCAGTTTTTGAAGTCTCCACAATTTGTGCGTGCCAGATTAAAGGTTCGCTCGGAGATTGCCATACAGATTCTGTGATGAAATGCTTCGCAAATAGTACGTTATTCCCTATCGCGGGATGTTGATCAAGCGGTAAGTGGTACGCAAATAAATTAATATTATGTTCAAGTAATGAAGCGATACGTTTCTTTTTCAGACCACAAATAACCAGCGTTTCGCCTTTCCAGAAATAACCGTGATGCACCAGTAAAGCATCTGCATTCCAAGCAATAGCGGCGTCAATTGCCGCTTGTGATGCTGTCACTGCTGTCATTATCCTTTGGATATCTGTTTTACCTTCTACCTGTAAGCCGTTGGGCGCATAATCTTGGTAGCGTTTACATTGCAAAAAATCGTGTAAGTATTGCTGCAGTTCTGAACGCGTTACCATTGTTATACCTGTGCGATTGAAACACGTTGGATGTTTGCCCCTAATGCACTCAATTTTTTCTCAATGCTGTCATAACCGCGATCTAGATGGTAAATACGGTCAATAATACTTTCTCCCTCAGCAGCAAGTGCTGCAAGAACCAAACAGGCTGAGGCACGCAAATCTGTTGCCATGACGGGAGCACCACTTAGTTTTGCAACGCCACAAACCGTTGCCGTATGTCCTTCGATGAATATATCCGCCCCCATTCGCGCTAACTCAGGCACATGCATAAAGCGATTTTCAAAAATAGTTTCCACAACGGTTGCTGTCCCTTGGGCAACGGCATTCAAAGCCATAAATTGTGCTTGCATATCTGTCGGAAAGGCAGGAAATGGCGCTGTTCTAATACTGACGGCATGTAATGGACGTCCACGTTGATCTAGGCGAATATAATGGTCTCCACGCTCAATGAAGGCGCCAGCGGCTTCTAATTTTTCCAGTACAGCTTCCAGTAAATCTGCTCGCGTGTTGCGCGCGACCACCTCTCCACCAGTAATGGCTGCCGCAATCAAATGAGTACCCGTTTCAATGCGGTCTGGTAAAGTAGAGTAATGTGTTGGTCTTAGCGCACTTACGCCTTCTATGGTTAATGTTGTCGTACCAATACCAGAAATTTTTGCGCCCATGGCATTCAAACAATGAGCCAAATCGCTCACTTCCGGCTCACAAGCTGCATTCCCTAGAACTGTTGTTCCTTCTGCTAGCACCGCCGCCATCAATAAATTTTCTGTCCCCGTAACAGTAACGACATCCATGACGAAGTGTGTACCGCGTAGTTTTCCTCTTGATTCAATATAGCCTTCGCTAATATCAATTTGGGCACCAAGTGCTCGTAACCCTTTTATATGTTGATCAACGGGTCGCGCGCCAATAGCACAACCGCCCGGCAAAGATACGCGCCCCTGACCAAAACGAGCAAGTAATGGCCCCAGTACCAAGATACTGGCTCGCATCGTTTTTACCAACTCATACGGTGCTTCAGGTTGATCAATATGTGTTGCATCTACTGTTACTTGATTCTCGCCAGTAAATGCCGCTTTTGCCCCCATTGCATTCAACACCTTGATAAACGTATGGACATCACGCAAACGAGGTACATTGTTGATGACCGTTTCGCCCGGTACCAATAATGTCGCCGCAAGAATAGGCAATACCGCATTTTTTGCCCCACTAATGACAACCTCGCCAACAAGCGGCGTACCGCCAACGATTTTTAATTGTTCCATCGCACTATTCCATGATTTCCGTTTTAAGTGCCAAGGCGTGTACTTCATTACTACCGAGAACATCGCCAAGTGCATTCATAACCAGACGATGCTGTTCTAAACGGGATTTCCCAGCAAAACCGGCAGATCGCACCTGCGCGGTGTAATGCACACCGTCAAAAGTAGAAAGCACAATTTCCGCATCCGGTAAAACCGCTTTGATACGTGCGGTAATCAATTCTTTTTGCATATATGCATCATTCCTTGTAAATCAATTTCATAAAGTTGAAGCAATTCTTGAACAAAACATGGCAGATTCTGCCATGTTAATACCCTACTTTGCTCGACAGACAAGCCTGCCAACCAAATCAGAGCAGCAATCCCGATGCTATCGGCATATGCTACAGCACTACCATCAATTATAAGATTCTCAGGCAACGGTTCAGCACATAGTGGTTTATCATCAAGACTACGTATCGTTAAATCGGGGTGCAACTGTAGCATCCCGTTCGTCAAAATACCGAGTGTTGCAAGACTCATTCATTACCTTTCATCGTCTTAATTTTCGCAATTAACTTGTCCAGCCCGCCTTGGTTGATTTCGCTGTCAAAGCTGTTACGGTAACTAGAAAGAATAGAAACATTTTCAAAAGAAACATCGTAAATTTTCCATTGCCCTCCTTTGAAACGCAAACTAAAAATAACCATCGCCTGCTTGCCATTCTTGTCACGTACCTGAATACGAATATCCGTACGTTGATACTTGTCAACAGGCGTTGCGTTCAATACTTTCACTGCTTCTTCTACAGGTGTGCCGGCATAATTCGTCCATCCACGAGAATAAACGCGCACCAACAAGTCACGGAAGGCATTAGTAAAATCGCTTTTTTGGGATGCACTTGCCTGATTCCAATGACGGCCAAGCACAATTTGCGACATCAATTCAAAATCCAAATAAGGTAGCACTTCATTACGAACCAAATCGCTAAAAGCAGAAGGATTATCAAGAAAGCGCTTTTGGTTTGCATTTAATTGCGTAAAAATCGTTTTTGCCTGTTGCTCAACCAAAGCTTTGGCATCGGTAGCATCTGGTTGTGCGGCAAAAACGACCATACTAGTCAAAGTCAGTATCAGACTCATCAACCATTTTTTCATTAGTATCCTCCTCAGGAACATCATTCTTTTTTCATAGACATCTGTGACACAAACTGTTGTATCAGCTTCTCTAATACCATAGACGAACCCGTATACTGAAAGCTATCACCATTCTGTAACATAGCAGGATCACCACCAGGCACTACACCAATATACTTTTCTCCTAAAAGTCCTGCTGTCAAAATATCCGCACTACTATCGAGAGGCAATCGATTGAATTCACCAGAAATTTCCAAAACCACAAGCGCCTTATAAGTATCTTGGTCATAAGAAATAGATTTCACCTTACCAATCTGCACACCGGACATCGTCACTTTGGCATCACGAGACAAACCACTAATATCAGAAAATTGTGCACGCAACTCATAAGCATGACTCAAATGAAATCCTCTAGCATTACTTGCTTGTAGTGCAAGGAAAACGATGCCAGCCAAGGCGAGCAGAACAAAAAATCCTACGGCAACAGAAACACTACGACTAGATTGCACATCAACCTCCAAATAACATCGTCGTCAACACAAAATTCAGCCCAAGTACAGCAAGAGAAGACATAACAACTGTTGTTGTCGTTGCACGCCCCATACCACGAGCTGTTGGTGAGCAGCTAAACCCTTGATATACCGCGATTGCCGCACAGACCCAACCAAAAACCAAACTCTTTAAAAGCATACCTTGCAAAATATCGCCACGAAAATCGACACTGTTCTGCATTCCTGACCAGAAAACACCATCATCCAATCCAAGATACAGCACGCCCACAAAATAAGCGCCGATAATGGCAATCGCAACAAACAGAATCGATAATAATGGTAAAGCAAACCAAGCACCTAAAAAGCGAGGAACTCCGACTTGCGCAACGGGTTCAATAGCCATCATCTCCATTGCTGCTAACTGTTCCGTGACCTTCATCAAGCCAACCTCAGCCGTAATTGCAGAACCGGCACGTCCAGCAAAAAGCAAGGCACTGACAACAGGACCGAGCTCTCGCAATAATGAAAGTGCGACCATAGGTCCCAACGATTGTTCCGCCCCAAACCTAACCATGGTAGTGTAAGCCTGAAACGCCAGAACCATACCAACAAAAAGCCCCGCAACTAAAATAATCGGTAAAGACAGTACTCCTGCAGCATAAGTTGCACGTAAACTTAACCATGGCTTATGCAACAGCATTGCACTATGGCGTAATAACAATAAAGAAAAAATACAAAAATCACCAAGTGCCGTTAAGCAGGCTAACGTTGTCTTTCCTACGACCTCAAGCAGATCAAAAAACCATCTCACCGAACTTTCTCCAGCAAATCTACCGCATAATCCTTAGCCGGATAATGGTATGCAACAGGGCCATCAGCTTCAGCATGCATAAACTGATGTACCAACGGATCAGCACTATCGAATAGTGCTTGCGGTGTTGCATCAGCAAGCAACCGACCATCCGCAAACAACAAAATACGATCAACAATCTTACTAACTTCGAGCACATCGTGTGACACCAGCAAACTTGTCATACGCAAACCATCATTCAAATCACGCACCAAGCGGGTTAATACACCAAGAGAAATGGGGTCTTGTCCTGTAAACGGCTCATCATAAATCATCAATTCCGGATCAAAAGCAATAGCACGGGTGAGCGCCACCCTTCTAGCCATACCACCAGACAACTCAGAAGGCATTAATGTAGCCGCACCGCGCAAACCGACGCGTTGCAACTTCATTGCTGTCACCACATCAATCAACTTACGATCCAGACGCGTTTTCTCACGCAAAGGAAAAGCCACATTTTCAGCAACCGTCATATCTGAAAACAAGGCTCCAGATTGAAATAACATGCTCATACGACGTCGCAATTGCATCAATGCACGACGTGATAACGTCGAAACCGAAGAACCAAGTACTTCGACCTTACCCGCATCAGGTTTTAGTTGACCTGTAATCAACTGCATCAAAGTCGTTTTTCCAGTTCCAGATGGCCCCATCACGGCAACAACTTCCCCACGATGAATGGAAAAGCTGACATCATTAAAAATTTTACGTCGTCCACGCGAGAACGAAAGATGCTCAACACGAACAATAACATCCTGCTCAACCATGTTTTGCACCTGCCATACGACAAATAAAAGCCCAATGCTCTGCTGAAACCGGCATAACTGATAGACGGTTCCCTTTTCGCACCAACAGCATTTCAGACAATTCAGGAACCTGCTTAAGCGCTTCCAAAGGTAAGAGTGCTGCAAATTTCTCTACAAACCCGACATCAACCAAATCCCAACGCGGTGTATCGGGAGTCGATTTAGCATCAAAATAATGACTATTAGGGTCAAACTGTGTTGGATCAGGATAAGCCTCTTGAACAACGCGCACGATACCTGCAATTCCAGGTGGTTGAGCATTAGAATGATAAAAAAAGACCAAATCGCCACACCGCATCTGCCGCATAAAATTGCGCGCTTGATAATTACGCACGCCATCCCATGGTTCAATTTGCTTAGGACGGCGGATCAAATCATCAATAGAGAAAACCTCTGGTTCCGACTTCATCAACCAATAATTCATACAGAAAATTTCGCAGCCTTAAAAATTAGAAACGGCGCATCATATCATAGCTTGCCAGCATATAAATGAAGATACAGCAGCAATAAAACCATAACAGCCATCTAGAAAAGAAACGATCAATTCAATCACCTATGACATGCGGCAATCCCTATTCGATATTTATAGAGACCCACGATAAAAGCTTACATTCTCTAATCCATTCTTGATAAAATTTCAGGGAGTAACATTATTTACGTTATTTTCCTAATATCGTCACAAAAATAGATGTTTATTTTTAATAAAGTGTAAAGACTATGGTTATTTATTATTCGACAATTTATTGTTCTTAGAATTTAAGTTATTGGTTCAAGTAGGGACTAAAAAAATCCGCTATAAGTCTACAGAATTGACATAACAATTCAATATGGTTGTAATTTATTTCTATGAAATAGTTCTATTGAATCTGTCATTCGTCGCTACCTTAAATCTCCTGAAAATCTGAGAAAAATCTTTCATCTTTTTCACCCCACTCTATCAAGATAATGTCATTATTGTTTTAATATAGCGCATCCATAAAAAGCAAATATTATCACTTAGCCTCAAAAGTTTTATTATCTCTGCTCATAAAGAGTGGTGTTATTGATTTTAATCTTAATTTAATAGCCAACAACCGTAACACACGTTCTTATACATATATATAGTAAGATACTTAATTACCCTTAAAAGGAAGCCTTCAATGCACGAATCATTCCCCTCTTTTTTTGCTGCCGCTCCATCTATACGCTTGCGCGACCCACTCACTGATTTTCTTGGTACAGCAACTAACGGTATCATCGAATACCATTATGAGACCTTTGCAAAAGGTCCCCAAACTGCTTTACATTACCCCGACATCCACA
>JAUMZX010000056.1 GCA_030527905.1 Cardiobacteriaceae bacterium | reverse complement strand
GTGGCAGTGCAAACATTTCCGCCAAAAAGTGCAGATGATTTCGCCGCCTTACATGGATAAAACAGCCAGCACTGTCACAGATAAGGCCAGTAATACCACTAATAGCGATAAAAAACCGCAGACAACATCCAAAACGCTTACGGGAACGACAACGTCAACCACAACGGATACCGACAAAGTTAAAACGGCAACGCCAAATAGCGAAAGCAAGGCCACTACAGCTAAAAAGGCTGTAACAGTACCAGAAACCAAAACAATACAACCTGCTTCAGCGGAGAAAAAGCCATGAAAATGATGCTCTGTATCTTTTCCTTCTGTTTGCTTTCTGCCTGTACCACCCTGTCGTCATCTACAAACACGGGAGGTTGTGATTACCGTGAACGTGATTTAACCGTTAACTGGTCTTTACGCCATTACTGGTGCGTACCGGGAGAGACGCAGCAATCGATCTCAACACATCGGTCTAGTAATCGGAAGTAATACGATGCTCAGAGCCGCCTTTATATCCCGAAAAATGCTGACACGCTACACAATGTTGCTATTACTTGCAGCATTGTTAAATGCATGTGGTGGTGGCGGTTCTTCAAAAAGTAGTAGTAAAACTTCAAGTAGCAACCAAACCAATGCCGTTGATGCTTCTTCTGCCAGCATTACAGGCGAAGGTGGAATGTCCGCAGGGAGTGTGGCACCAGGCAGCGTTCAAATTAATGGTAGTTTTAGGGAGCGGCAAAGACAATTGTCGCCGATGATTAATCGTGTTGCCAAGCAAGTTGGTGTTGACCCCTTCTTTGTACACGGCATTGTCTCGGCCGAATCAGCCTATAAAACAAGTGCCAGATCGGGTGTTGGTGCAGGTGGATTAATGCAGCTTATGCCAGCTACTGCTAAACGATTTGGCATTACGGACAGATTCAACCCTGAACAGAATGTTCGGGGTGGATCAACGTATCTCAAATGGTTGCTTAATAGATTCGGACAACAAAAAGAGCTGGCAGCGGCAGGCTATAACGCTGGCGAAGGTAACGTACAAAAATACGGCAACAAAATTCCACCGTTCAACGAAACCCGTGCTTATGTCCCGAAAGTGATGGGTTATTACCGTAAGTATAAACAAGAACCAGGGCTTATCGGAATGGACGTTTCAGGTGGAATTGAAGGCTCCGACTGTGATGCACGAGGAATATGCTGATGTTTGGCGTTGCAAATTTCCGTGGCACCATTCGTGACACCGCTGGTGCCAAAAGCCATAGTGTCAATAAAGTACGACATCTATTTTGCCTATCGTTACTTTTGTTTGCGAGAGCCGTTTATGCAGAAGCAACAGAAGTACCACAGTTATATCGCCAGGTGGCGGCGCATTACGGTGTGCCAGGTGAAGGCTTGTATCGCTTCGCTATTACGCAAAGCGCCAGACAAAATGGTGTGCAGACCATGCCTTGGCCGTGGACCGTCATGGTAGATGGGCATCGTTATCAATTTCCAGATCGTATCGCGATGTTCAATTGGTTGCTGGCAAACCAAGGTAAGCGCAGTATTGTCTTCGGTTTTGATAACCGCCGACTTGACTCACAAACACGTAAGACATTATGGGCAGAAATGGATGTCATCGCCATGTTGCAACGCACGGCGTCTCTCATTGCTACTCCCGCCGAAAGCGGACCATTCTTAAGCCTTCCCGGTGGTCAAGCTGATGCAAAATTAGCCTCTTTGATTGCGCGTGTCAGTCAGGAAACCGGTGTAGACGCCCAATTGTTACATGCTGTGACTGCCCAAGAATCCGCCTATAAGGTACGAGCACGCTCTCATAAAGGTGCAATGGGACTGATGCAGCTTATGCCAAATACGGCACGCGATTTGGGTTTGAGGCCAGATCAATACTACGAACCTTACGCCAATCTTTATGCTGGCGCAGTCTATCTTAAACGACAACTCAACACCTTTGGTTCGGTTGAACTGGCACTCGCGGCATATAACGCTGGTCCTAATGCCGTACGTAGATATAAAGGTATTCCCCCTTATCGTGAAACGCAAAATTATGTTGCTCGGATTAGTACAAATTACCGACAAGCCCAGCGACTGCAACAAAAAAGCAAAGCAACTAAACAGCAACAATTATCCAAATTGGCACAACGTGCGGCAACAGGTAAGGAAACCAGTGTAACTGGCGCAGCAACACAACCTGCATTGTTAAATCCATCTCCAAAACGGAGAAAACTATGATCCAGAATCATGAAGTGCTGCTACGAGATATTTATGAGTATATTCCTGCTACCGCTTATGTAATGGCGGCAGCATTGCTCATTATTGCTTCGGAATTTGCCTTTGCGATCCCAACAGTAGCGTTTACCCTGTCTGGTCTGTTTCTGTTACGTGCAGCCGTCTTATTCCGGCGTGGTTATCGTGTCAAACGCTATCAAAAAAATCTGACGCGTCTGCCCATGTACCGTATGCGCTCCAAAGATATTCCTATCTCCAACAAAGTTCATTTTTTAGGTATGGGATTTGAGTGGACCAGCGTACATGCACAACGCTCTTATGACCTCAGCCTGTACGAAAACAGTAAATATAAAAAGCTGCCGAAAAGCTACCTATGGATTCGTGACCTAGAACTAAAGCTGGAGCATAACAAAAAGATGCAGTGGTTGGTACGGTTCACCTCCTCTACTTGTCGACAAGAACACTGGTTATGGTTTTTAAATCCGTGGAAACCCGCGCCACCATTGGAAGGACAACCTTGGATCCATGCTATTGGATTGTATGAACCCGAAAAGAAAATACTCCAGGATTTAAGTAATCGCGTCGGTCATACGATGGTTATCGGCACCACTCGCGTCGGTAAAACTCGCTTGGCAGAACTGATCATCAGCCAAGATATTGCACGAGGTGATGTCGTCATCGTGATCGATCCGAAAGGCGACGCAGACTTGATGTTGCGCTGCTATAGCGAAGCAGTACGAGCAGGACGGGAAGATAAGTTCTATCTTTTCCACCTCGGTTATCCCGATATTTCCGCACAGTATAACCCTATCGGTAGTTTCCTTCGTATCACGGAAGTTGCTTCTCGGATTGCCGGTCAAATGCCCTCCGAAGGTCAATCCGCGGCGTTTAAAGAATTTGTGTGGGGTTATGTAAACCAGGTCGCTAAAGGATTAGTCGGTATCGGGAAAACGCCTGACTATCCGTTGATTAAAAAATATAGCCAACATCTTGAGCCACTCTATATTGAGTTTATGGATCTTTTGCTTGCCGACAAAATTCTGAATTATGAAAGCCAAGTTGAAAGATATATCAATATCTTACAAATGGAAGCAAGAGAACGACGTGCGCAAGGTATCACGGATGATCTATCTAAAATCAGTCGTGACCGTGATGCGGTGGCTCGTTATCTTCTCTACAAACATCATATTGGCAAAATCATACTGACTGCTTCGGAACTAGATACGGCGCAATCTCTGACTAAGGCATTCATTACGGATCAAGCCTATTTATCCAAACTCATCGCTTCATTGGATCCGTTCCTAGAAAAAATGACGAGTGGTGCTGTTGCCGATCTTATTTCTCCTAGATATTTAGATCCAAAGAAACCAGTATTTGATTGGGGCAGTATCATTCAGTCGGGTGGTATTGTCTATGTTGGCTTGGATGCACTATCCGATCAAGAAGTTGCACGTACCGTAGGGGCGTCAATGCTTGCCGACTTAACCTCACAATACGGACGTATATACAAAGAAGGTCGTAATCACGGTTTGCCGGATATCGGTGTCGCTACCAAAGATTTGCCTATCCGTATTCACATTGACGAAGCCAATGAACCGGCAGATAAGACGTTGATTCCCTCGCTTAACAAGGCTGGTGGTGCAGGCGTATCTGTAACCGCCTATACCCAGTCTACCTCAGATTTTGAGGCGCGTCTGGGTAATAAGGCTTTCGCCAACCAGATGCTCGCCAACTTTAATACGACCATATTTTTCCGGATACAGGAAACGACCACAGCGAAGATTTTTACTGAAAAACAACGTAAATCCACAGTACGCAGCCTATTGACGTTCTCCTCATCATCATACAGTTCAGATATCAGTTCAAATGTTGATTTTACCTCCTCAACACAAAGTCGCATGAGTGAGCGTGATGTTGAAACCATCAGTGTTACTGATTTTACCGAGTTACCCAAAGGTCAATTTTTCATGATGAAGGACGGTAACAAACTATACAAAGGACGAGTACCGCTTTTAATACCAGAACGTAGCAATATCCCAGATAACATCCGTGACGCAGCTGACAAAATGGCACAGCAGTACAACTCTACTGTGCCCAATTGGTACAACTATCAGGAGAAATTCAATCCGGCAGATGCCTTAGCCGATGGTGAAGACAGTATGAACATATCTCAGATACAGGAATGGCTGGATGCGGATGATGATCTCAATTTTCATGCAGACAGTGACGATGTCATGGACTTGGATGGAGGAGATGACTGATGGCTAGAAAAAGAGATAAAGAAAAAGCAAACGCTGAAAAAACCAAAAAGAAAACTTTATTGAGACTGTTATTCTCACCTTTAGGTTTGTTTGCGGGCATCTTTTTCTATCTGTTTTCATCCATAGTATTTAGCACATTGCTGGAATGGAGCGGCATGATCTTCGGTTGGTGGGATTACCAACATGCCGAAAAGGTATTACATATAGAGCTTAAATATCTTGGTGATAACTTTACGACAACGCTACTGGGGATGTCGGCAGAGGATTCAGCGCGTGTTGTCACGAATTATTTTCAACATTGGCTAGTGATTCCGCAGGATGCGCCACAGGGTTTGGGACACAAATTAATATCAACCAGAGCTTGGGAGCGACTAACCGCGCATTGGGCTTTTTACCGTAATGCTTTTGTCTATGTCCTCATGGTGACAGGCATTCGCTGCATCATCGTCATGTTGTCCAGTGTGCTGTTTATCGTAGTGAGTATGCTGGCCGCCATTGACGGTCTGCATCTGCGTGAACTACGTAAAATCACCGGTGGCGTTGAGCATGCCGGAGTCTATCACCGCGCTAAAGCAATGGTGCCTTATACCGTTGGGCTGTCGCCCATTATTTATCTTTCTTGGCCTAATCCCATTAACCCGAATTTTATTTTACTTCCGGGTATGGGGTTATTTTTTATGGCGATTTTTGTCAGCTTCGCCACATTCAAAAAGATTATCTGAATCAGGAGGTGTTATGCAAAAAATCATGTCACAAATATCAGAAAAAATGCTTCGATTATCGGTGTTATGCAGTGGACTGGCACTTTGTCTAATGTTTGCTGGCAGTGCCATTGCCAAAGCCAATAAAGCGAGTAGTGCACCAACGCATAGTGAACAAGCCGAAATTGAGTCGGTTTTGCGCGAAATGGAATTCTTACGTGAACGGGTTCAAGCGTTGCAAAAGCATTATGGAACACCGCGTAGTGGGCAAAAAATACGTTTCAACTATGACGCGTTATTGTCACAAATGCGTACCAGTGAGGCGGGTATTCGTGAGTTTCTCAATGCTCGTATCAATGAAATTCATGTTAATCCACCACCTGCTGTCGGCGGTAGTCTCATTCGTGTGAGGCCAAACTAATGGCAGAGAAAAAAAACTGTATCAAAAACGATAACAGCAAAAATGATGTTACCTGCGTTCAAACCGCTTTTGACGGTAGTGGTGGAGGGATAAGCGCAAGCAAGATGACAGTGTTGATGGCGAGTACAACCGTTGGGCTATTTTTAACTCTAGCCGTTTTTGCAGCATTAAGCAGTATTAACGAGGGCGATAACAATGATGAGCGGCAGCAAAATTTCCTGAAAACAACCGGACTGATAATTATCACGTTCGTACTACTCATGTTCTTTATTGGTGTCGTTATAGCACTTTAACTTTTTATTTTTCATTTAACCTAAAGAAGGAGCTATTTATGTCGTATCAGACAAAATCACAACCCCTAAATTTACGGATGTATAGTCCGGATATTTTTCAACTGCGGAACACCATGCTGTGCTTTCTGGTGATAGCGTTCTTATTCTGGTTGCCAGATGCAATGGCAGCCGGAACGGCAACTTTACCTACCACAAACATCAGCATCCCTGGCGTCGATAGTGGAGAGAAGAACTGGCTGAAACAGTTCTCCGGGGTGATCAGCTTTGTCATCGTCCTCATCACACTAGCGGGCTTAGGCTTTGGTTTGTCGGACGCTATTTTATCTTTGTTCCATACAATCAATGATGCTCGGCAAAATGACAGCTGGGGTCCTGCGTTAAAACTGATCGGCTTGATTATTGCTGTCATCGTGTTCTGCTTGGTGCTCTATTATCTAATCAACACCATTGTGCTTGAACCTTTGTCCAAAGTGTTTGGTTAATAAGACATTGGCAAATCAGTATTCCGTACACAATAAGCCAGAAATCACCTTAACTCAGCTTGAGGAAGAACCTTTAAGCGGTTTCTTTGGCTGTACTTATACCGAAGTCAAAGCGGCGATGCGCTCCGCGATTATGACGGTTTTTGTTTCGACAATATTACTAACTTTTGTAGTCAATTGGGCTCTCGCCGCTGCCTTAGCCATGTTGCCAGGGGTTTGGTGGTTTTTTAACAGAATCAAGCGGGCTTCATCACTACGTGCTGATCGCCCTAGCTTCTTTCACCGCCACGCCAGTACATACAAAAAAGGCCATTTATTTATTCAACCTCAAAAGCAATACCAGATTTGGAGAAACGCACATGAAGGCAAAAAAAAGCGCTAAAGAAGGTGAACGTGATATTCGTTTTCTGCACCGTTGCATCATTGCTTTAATAGTGGTCAATGTTTTGCTGGCAGTTGCTTTATGGCGATTGCCCAAACAAATGACAGTATTTATCCCTCCTGATGTTACTCGTGCATTTATACAGAAAGCAGACGAAATTCCTCCACATGCGGTTTATGGTTTTGCCAGAACACTATGGGAGAACCTTAATTACTGCAATGATGATTGTGCTAACGAGTATCCGGAAAAACTACACCAATATCAGAATTATTTGAGTAAATCCTGTCAACAAGAACTGCAAATACATTTTGAACGTAATCGTAGTCTTTATAGTTATCGAAGCCGTGTTCTCGTGCCTACTGAGAATGCTATGTACTCTCCTGACAGTATGCAACAACTCTCTACCGATACTTGGTTAGTAAAACTGGAATACATTCTGAAAGACAATGTTAACGGTTCGCTCACACGTGATAACCGTGTGATGTATCCGCTCAGAGTCATCAAATCTTATCGTCCTGTTGATGTAAATCCTCTAGGACTTGAAGTGGATTGTTATTTTGATAAAGGCCCTCAAACGATTGAACAATACGAAATCAAGGAGGAGAAAAACTGATGAAAATACGCATAAAAATTACGCTGGCATGTCTCCTTTGGGCATACCTACCCCAGCTTCAGGCACGAGAAGTTGTCCTGTCTGAAAAACCGATAGCCTTGAATTTGCCGGTGGGTAAAGAAGTTATCATTAAATTTCCAGAATCTGTTACTCATTCCACCGTTTTGAATGAAAACAGTGGAGAAGCCCTGAACTCTTTGCTTACCCCTGATGGCGTGCTTTATCTCACGGCTGCTCATACTTTTGAGAAGACTAGGATGATGACCGAACTGGTTGACGGCCGTATTGTCATGTTTGATATCCAAGCTAGCGGCATGGGGCCATTTGATGGTGATCTGTCTATTGTCCGTGCGAGCGCTGCGCCTGTATCAGAACCCGTAGCAACAACAGCACCGGCTTATCCAGGACAGCCAGTTGCCGGTGCAATTCCAAAAGAGAAAAACCCTTACAAACCGGATTTTCTGGAAGATGATGCCGCAAAAACTTTGAATATTGCGAATGGTGATTTTGGTGGTGCCGATAGCCAGACCAAACAAGTGGGCTACCACAATATGGTGCAATATGGGTTTCGGCATTATCTCGGTCCAGCACGATTGATCGGAGAAAATTTAGGGAAAGTTGTCTCAGTCAGCAAAAATGATGTATCTGCTACGCTTTTAAGAATGAATGACGGGCGGCTTACGGTAAAACCACTGAAACAATGGGTAATAGATGATTACTATCTGACCGTATTGTTAGTTAATAATCGTTCTGCAAGCGCTGTGGAATTTGATCCAAGAAGTATTCGAGGACGTTGGGTGTTTGCAGCTGCACTTTATCCCGTACTGGAGCCGCGCGGTAATCGCTTTGATCAAACATTGTGGGCGCTCATCAGTCAGGTTCCTTTTGATAAAGCAAGGAAATAAGGAGGAACCATGAAACTAGGAAAGGTATTACTTGGCATTCTCAGCTTAGTTGTTGTTGCCGTCTTGTATTTCATTTTTATGGGCCCTCGTGGTTCCAATCCTATACAACGAGCCGGAGAAAATAGTTTCTTAGGAGAGCAGAGCAAGTTTCATGGTGATGATCCAACCTATGCGGAAGAACTCCGGAAGAACTCGGCGCTTACCCAAGAAACGCAACGACGTCAGCAATCTATAGAGAATACATTAAGTGCCATAGGGCAACAACGTGAACAAGATAAACGGCAGCTGGAGAACCAATTAGACGAAGTAAAGAAATTGTTACAACAAAATGCTGAACGGACAAAGAATGTTGCGGGAGAAGCTGCCGAAACGATACAGAAAGAAATGGATACGAAATTGTCTAACGCCTTACAAGGTATAAAGACATTACAGCAACAGTTAAATGAGAGTGAAACAAAATATCATGAATTGGAACAGAAGTTAGCGGAACAGCAGGCTTCTCCTCCAGTTGTAATAGCAGAAAATAAAAACGAACAAGAACAGGAAGAAACGAAAAAACAAGCCTTACCCAATGCTTATGGTACAGGAAGTATGATTCTTCCTTACCAGAGCCCTTATCACGCTCTATCGCCATCACATATCGAACGAGATACGAACAATTCGGACAGTGCCGGTGGTGACATTATCAATGGTGTAGGAGCACAGCTTAATGCAGTTACGACGGCATTAAACGGCACTTCACTAAAGAATGTAAATGAGAATCCAAGACTCTTACCGATAGTGCAGCAACAGCATCAAGGAGAATGGCCGACGGTATTCCCCGTTTATACCGTACCGCCTAATACAACGCTTACAAATGCACTATTGGTTACACCTATTATCGGTAGAGTACCGCTTAATCGAGAAAACGATCTACAAGACCCTTTTTTCTTCCGGGTTGAGATTGGCGGAAAGAATCTAGCTGCCAATGGTCATCAAATACCTGGTGTGGCCAAAATGATTGCAAGTGGTTATGCCGTTGGTCAGCGAGAGCAACAATGTGTCCGTGGTTATATCGATAGTCTGACGTTTATTTTCATTGATGGTCGTATTGTGACACAGGGTAAGAATGCTACAGAAGGTAGTAGTAATAGCGACGCATTAGGTTATTTATCTGACCCTTGGGGCAAACCCTGCATTCACGGACGCTATATCAATAATGCTGGTAGTTATCTGAAATCACGTGGTGCCGCCGCATTCATCGAAGCCGCAGCAGAAGCATTGTCACAAGGTGAGGTCAGTTATCGACAGGATAACAATGGGAACCTGACAGCGGTTCTGGATGGCAATGTTTGGCGCTATGTCTTTGGTAAAGGTGTATCCGGTACTGCCTCAGAATTTGCCGATTATGTACGGGAACGTACTTCAAATGCTTTTGATGTGGTGTATGTCGAACAGGGAAAACCCGTACAAATCATGATCGACAAAATGATCAACATCGACTATGACGCTAATGCCCGTAAGGTGAACTATTACCGGGAACCCAAGCAACGTAAACACGTATATGACTGAAACAGAGGATCGTATGAAGCAGATTTCTATTAAGAGCATATGGCATGCAGGATTACTTATAGCGGTTTTATTATCGGGTTGTTCCTTGACTAAGCCGGACGCTGAGAAGCTGTTACCAGATAGCAGCCCAACAACAGCAGAGCTGATTGAAGGTGTTCGAGGGAAAGTACAGAGTGTTTTTTATGATGGTAATGGTCCAGCAGATTATCTTGGTATGCCATTGGTTGAGGATTATGCACCAAATAGCAGCCGTTCACTTGAACATGTCAATGAGTTACAGCGAGATTTTCATCAGGTGCCTAATCCACAAATTACCGCTTATGTTTTTCCGCATTTAGGTGATGGTGAGTTACCTGTTCCTGGTTATTTCACAGTTTTCAATCTCTATGAAACGAACCACTATGCGTTAGAGCAGGAAGGACATCATGAAATTAGGTAAAAACAGGAATGAGCAGACAGATACTGCCAATGAGCAATTAGAGACTACTGCACAATCAGCTACTGCTAATGAAAGATTTCGGGTGAATCCGCTTGTTAGTTTTTGGATGCGTTTGACGGGAGAATGGCCGCTATCAGGCCCTCCACCATTGACGAAAGAACAATATAGAAATCTATTCACCAATTATCCTTCGTTTGCGGATTATTTCTCTATCATAGATTATGACGATGACGACCAAGTATATCTGCTAGATGACGGGGTTAATATTGCTCAAATATGGCGGGTCAACACGCGTTATATGTGTGCTCGTAGTGAGGAGGCTATGGCACGCTTTAATGCTGAGATCACGCAGGCAATAGATGCGTTGCCCTGTGACGAAGAATATCCCTATATTGTTCAAATTTTTGCGCAAACGCAGGAGCGCAATGATATTGCTACGGA
>JAUMZX010000055.1 GCA_030527905.1 Cardiobacteriaceae bacterium | reverse complement strand
GTTGTGGATGTCGGGGTAATGTAAGCGGTTTGGGTGACTTTTGCAAAGGTCTCAATGAATCTTATCCCGTCATAAGCTCTAACGAACGATAGAAAGCCCCGACAATATTCGGGGCTTTCTCTATATAAATAACCACGTCTTATGCGGCAACTTTGTTAACGGTTCACGCAACCATTCGGACTGTTCCGTTTATATCTCGGGTTTACAATAAGCCATCTTCATTTTAGTTTCTAACCATGATTCATCTCTGTTTCATGATGTTGGTTGCATACCAATAAACATCTAGGCTGGAACAGCAGAAGGCTTGAAGCAGTGGTAAAGCTCTGCCCCCCCGTTTGGTCGATATACTATTGAAACGCTGAATATAACCATCATCAATGCTAAATTAATACCAAGCCTAAATCGCATACCGCCTCTTTTGATAAGGTTCGTGAACGATATTTTCCGTCCGCACGCTAAACTAGCCCATGACGCCATGCAATGTGGCATTAATAACAGCGCCACCGACCATGAGCCAGATGAAAAGGCAGGCAGCCACTTTAAACGGCGCCACTCCAACCCGACGGATTTCACCAAGATAAGTCGTTAATCCTAATGCAGCCATAGCCATAGCCAAAAGAACATTATCCAAAGCCACTATCCATGCAATCCATGGGGCAGCGCTTGTCGGCAGCAAAGAGTGCACGCCGACCATGACGATAAACCCTAATGCGAACCATGGAATCGTAATACGTCCACCTCGTCCACCACGTCCATTAGCAGCCATCAGCATATAAGATAACCACAATAAGAATGGCGCCAACATCATCACTCTGACCATTTTTGTAATCACTGCGGAATCTGCCGCCCCAACACAGACCGCTGCCCCCGCTGCAACAACTTGCGCCACTTCATGCACCGTGGAGCCAATATAAACGCCAAAATCTTTACCTGAAAACGGAAACCAGTGCGATGAATACATAAGCGGATAAAGCAACATTGACAGCGTACCAAAGACGACGACCGTAGCCACGGCAACTGATACCTTATAGGGTTCGGCTTTAAGTACGGGTTCTGTGGCCAACACAGCCGCAGCGCCACAAATTGAAGCGCCTGCACCAATTAGAATCGATGTATCGCGATCCAATTGAAAATAGTGACGCCCCAACCATAACGCCAACATAAATGTCGAAATCAACATGAGTGCGTCTGCAAAAAACGCCGCCCAACCAACGGCTGCCACATCATGAAACGTTAAGCGGAAACCATAGAGGACAATGGCTGTACGTAGCACCCGCCCTTTTACAAAAAGCGTACCATCAAGACAGAAATGATCAAGGCGAGGATATATCGTATTTCCTAATAGCAGCCCCAATAAAATAGCCAATAAAAGCGGACTCACGGCTGTACCGAATAATGGAGCTCCCTGAATCGCTAATGCTGCCAAAAAACCGCACAATAATACGCCCCATGCGACCCGTATAAAAAAACCATGTAAGCTGCGTACATGTTCATCTTTTGTTGTTCTCATAAACACACACCCATATCCACAAAAATTGTAAGATTATAACCATAATTCATAACCGAAAAAAGAATGTTCCGACCACTCCGTATACATTTCCGCACTATATACACCTTCGTTATAATGCCGCACTTTTACTGTCGGATTCTCTCGCTATGCTGCATGCTCTTGTCGCACTAATTGCAGGTGTTGCCCTAACCTTTGCTTTCGCCCCTTTCCACTATTCAATACTTGCGCCCTTTGCCCTTTTAGTCCTTTTCTTGCTATGGCAAAATTCTAAGCGCCAAAAACCATTATTAGATGCTTGGCTGTTTGCACTTGGTCATTTCAGCAGCGGTCTGTATTGGGTCTATATTAGTCTTTATTATTTCGGCGGTGCCCCGCTCCCCTTCGCCATTCTGGCCAATCTATTATTAATTCTCTTCCTCTCGCTTTACCCCGTACTGGTTGCATGGCTGATGCAACGCTTCAGCACAGTCAATACATGGCATCGAGCGCTCATCATCCCTTTATTATGGACTGGCGGAGAACTCGTTCGCGCTTACTTATTCAGCGGATTCCCATGGTTATCCGTCGGCTACAGCATGTTACATACGCCATTGGATGCAGTCGCACCTATTGGTGGTGTTTTCCTTATCAGTTTTATCCTTACCTTAACAGTGAGCCTAATTGCCGCTGATGGCATCCGTCTAAAATCTCGCCTTCGCCCCCTAATTGCCTGCGCCATATTCCTGATAGCAAGTGCAACCAACTTCCTTACCTTTACACAGCCTAGTGGTGAACCTTTCAGCGTCGCACTTATCCAAGGAAACATCCCACAGTCAACAAAATTCGATCCCATACTCATGGAGCGGCATTTACAAGACTATATTGCTTTAGCTATCGCTCGCGAAGAAAGCGTTATCATTCTGCCGGAAACCGCTTTTACCTTCATGGAAGAACAGCTCAAGCCAGACCTTGAGCAACTCAACCAATACTTTAGTCTTCGCAAACAAACGTTGGTTACCGGTATACCGGCAGGTGATCTAAAAAAAGATATTTACTACAACGCTGTTATCGCGCTGGGAAATGGTAGCGGGCATTACTACAAACACCACCTACTACCCTTCGGCGAGTATGTTCCGTTACGAAACTTGCTCACCATCTTTGAAAAATACGTGGACATTCCATACAGCAACTTTGAGCGCGGCGATGCAAAACAACCCCCTCTTCTAACCAATAACTACAAAGCCGGCGTATCTATCTGCTATGAAGCGGCTTTTGGTCGCGATATGCGCCATGCGCTTCCTGAAGCGGACTATCTCATCAATATCAGTAATGATGCTTGGTTCAAAGACTCCATTGCAGCCGACCAACACCTACAAATGAACCAAATGCGCGCGCGTGAACTTGGTAGAGAAATGGCACGGGCAACTAACGATGGCATTACGGTACTGCTCGATGCGACGGGTCATATTAAAGCCAGCATCCCGCGATTTGAGCGAACCGTGCTGAGCGGCAGCATCCAACCTTATAGTGGCCTCACGCCTTACGCTCGATATGGCAACGCCATCATCTGCACGTTGCTTATCCTTTATGCGGTATTGCTGGCAATATGCACGCGTCGCAATCCTATCAATAAAATTACGCCATAAAAAATGAACAATATGGCCTAAAAACATATACGGATTGACCTGCCTACATAAAGGCTACTGTATAAGATGGCATGACAGCGAATCACCATAATCGTATGGCGCAAGTAGCACATCCTTCACACAAATGACAACGTAATCAATTGTTCTTACAATCAAACGAAAATTACACACGCCAATGCTTAGAATGATCCGATTTATCGCTACGCGGTACGGTTCTTAAAAACCGACCCCAAAAGGAGCACCTATCAACATGATTTTGCCTCACGCTTCGTCATTTAATGTTTAGATACTATGCGCCTATCCTTCTTAATAAGATAGTCGAAAATACATCAAACCCACCCACGATACTTCTATCTGACAAAAATAAATCCTCATGAAGCAACCCACAAAAAACGGCGCTATATAGCGCCGTTTTTATTGTCGTCATAAAACGATTATTTATTTGTCTGTATTCTTCGTCTGAGCGGTATTTAGACGTGCCAGATTGTCGCGAATCTCACGGAGCAATAAAATTTCTTCTGAAGGTTCGGCTGGAGCTGCCGTTTCTTCTTTTTTCATACGAGCAGTCAATTTATTCATCGGAATAATGATGAAAATATAAATAGCGAGTGAAACGAGGAAGAAGTTCACAATTGCCGTAATGATTTTGCCGTATTGGAAAGTCGTTGGCGCATCACCAACAATAGCTGGTAAAGTAAAGACTAAAGAATCAAAGTTTGGTTTACCCACTAACCAAGCAATCAATGGATTAATGAAACTCTCGACCAAGCCAGTTACAACAAGACCGAACGCAGCCCCCATGACAACACCCACGGCAAGATCAACAACGTTGCCACGTGCGATAAAATTCTTGAACCCTGAAAGCATGTGATATATCTCCTCTAATTGTGTAAAAGGCTGTGGATTATAAAGTAATGTTGCCAGACTGTATTATTACCAAACCCTTAAGAAAAGGAAGAAATCCGTAATAACATGCTTATATAAAATCAATCAACAACCTTAATGTTCAGTTTTAATTTCCAATAAAATGGAGATTAATTTTACATACTTGGTATATATTAAGTATAAAAGAAGACTGGCATCAGAAAAGTCGATAGTCGCAAGCATACTGCCGTGAAAACAAAATCCATAATGTGTAGGAAGTCGGAGCGTTGTTTACATTTTTGAGATTTGTTTGCTTTTATTTTTTGCATAAAGGATTTTTTAGGAATTTTTAGCTACCATCAAGAACCATGCGACTTTGTCGTGCCTTTGGCATTCTTGACAATAGCTAAAAATGTCCAAAATTGAGCATCCATGCAAAAAGGAAAAGTGTAAACAACGCGATTAATTCTTACACCTAATCTTTGTATGCGTGTTGTCTATGTTTCTCTCAAATATCAGAGGAAAATCAAACAGGTCTTTTACCTAATCACACCGCTATGATGAATACTTTCTCAATCTTCTGCCGTGCGCATATGTTCGAGATAACGCTCACGCAATTTACGTGTAAATACCCCGGGGGTTCCATCACCAAGACGTTGCCCATCTATTTCTACTACCGGCAACACCAATGAACCTGCCGCGCTCATTAGCGCTTCATCGGCAACTCTAGCTTCAGCAATACTAAACGGGCGTTCTTGCAATGAGACACCGGTATCTTCTAAAACAGAAATTAAAGCCTGACGGGTAATCCCATTAAGAATATCGTGTGTTGCTGGTCGCGTAATCAGAACTTTATCCTTAATAATCCAGACATTATTTGAGCTCCCTTCCGTAACCATGCCGTCTCCGTCCACCATCCAAGCGTCATCATAGCCCGCTGCATGTGCTGCCATTTTTGCTAACGACTGCGCCAATAACTGAGTGGTTTTAATATCGCGCCGCTGCCACCGAATATCCGGATGGCTCATCACGCGCAACCCCTGTTTTGCCGCGGGCACATCAACAATGCTCTTTTTCTGTGTGAACATCACCAAACTTGGTTGCATCGTTGTATCAAAGAGAAAATCGCGATCAGCACTACCACGCGTCACATGCAAATAGATAACGCCCTCTGTCAACTGATTTTCCGCAATCAAACGCTTTTGCAACGTAATAATTTCGGCCAATGACAACGGTAACGGGATATTCAACGCATCTAAGCTGCGTTGCAAACGCTGTAAATGCGCGACGTTATCTACCATCTTACCGTCCACCACGGCACTCACCTCATACACGGCATCCGACATCAAAAAGCCACGATCAAAAATCGAAATACTGGCTTCATTTTCTGGTACCCAAGCGCCATTCACATAAACAATGCGAGTTTTCATCACAATTTCCTCATATTGAAGATGCCGGTACGATGCAATATCCATCCGACCATAAAGCCGATAGTAGCAGGAATGACCCATCCCATGCCAATCGCATATAAAGGCAACCACTGATTAATCTGCGCGACAGTCGTGTCACTAAAACCAAACACCAGACGAGCTGCATCCAAAATACCTACCCACAAAGTAGCCACCATCGTACAAACGTACACCACGCGGCTTCCAGCAAAAGCGCGATGTAAAAACGCCAACAGAATCAACACAATGATGAGAGGATACAACAACATCAAAACTGGTAACGACAAGCGAATAATATCTTCCAATCCTTTATTCGCCAGCAGACAGGAAATCAACGTAAACACAGTCGCAAAACTGCGATAAGAAATACGCGGTATGATGCGATGAAAATAGGCAGCACAGGCGGTAATCAAACCAATCGCGGTGGTCAAGCAAGCGAGGAACACAATGATTGCTAACAACACTTTGCCAGCATTGCCGAAATAAAACAGCGCTGTTTTTGCGAGAACCAAAGCGCCATTATGTTGTAAACCAATACCAGTAACACTATTCGCGCCCATATAGGCAATAAAAACATATACCCACGCTAAACAAAAAACCGCAAGCATTCCAGACAGCGTCATCATCCGTAAAACCTGTCGCCGTCCGTGCAACCCTAGCGCCAATACAGCGTCAATCACAATCATGGCGTAAATTGGCGAAACAATACCATCCATCGTGTTATAACCATCAATCATGCCTGCCACAACAGGATGTGCCGCATACCCTGCTTCAGGTGGCTGCAGAGCACCCATCGGATGCAGCGCAGAATAACCAACCAGAATTGCTATCGACAGCAGCAACAATGGCGTCAGAATTTTACCAATACGATCAACCAACTTACCAGGAGATAACGCCAGCCAATAACTCAAACCAAAGAAAAGCACGCTGAATAACGCCAATGCCCATGACAAATAGGCGCTATCTGTAACATCAAGAAAAGGAACGATACCCACCTCAAAAGAAACCGTGGCGGTTCTCGGCATGGCAAACAAAGGCCCGATGGTCAAATATAGCAATACTGTCAAAATCAGACCAAACCAAGGACTTACCCTAGAAGCTAAAGACTGCACATCAGCCGCGCCTGAATAACCAATCGCCAGAATACCAAGCAACGGCAAACCTGCTCCCGTGAGGAGAAAACCCGCCATTGCCATAAAAACATGTGTTCCGGATTGCTGTCCTAATAATGCCGGAAAAATCAGATTTCCCGCCCCAAAAAATAACGCGAACAGCATCAAACCCGTCGCCCAGAAAGCCGACGTGTTTCGAGAACCATGAGAAAACATAAAACCTCGTAAAAAACCAAAAACAAACAAAATACAGCGTAGAGAATATAGCAGAATCACAGCGCTAACGTTAGTGCAACAACAAGGAAACCTGCAAGAAATATACGCAAAGCGCTATACTTAATACCAATTAACAAACGCATCATGCAAAGGAATTTCTCATGTATCGATTGGAAAACGATTTCATCGCGGTTACCGTTGCCCCACACGGCGCTGAGTTACACTCCCTCACCAGTGGCGGACATGAATACCTCTGGCAAGGCGATCCGAACTACTGGGGACGACGATCCCCTATCCTCTTTCCTATCGTTGGCAAGCTCAAAAATGGCAGCTACCAATACCACAATCACACATACAAACTCCCGCAACATGGCTTTGCCCGCGACCAGCATTTCAGACTCATTGAACACAGTGAAAACGAGCTACAATTCAGTTTAGAAGACAGTGGTGAAAGTGGTGAACACTATCCTTTTGCCTTTATTCTCAACATTCACTACACCTTACATGGCGACACCCTGCGCATCACCTGGCATGTTCATAACCCTAGCGCGCAAGAATTGCTCTTTTCTATCGGCGCGCACCCAGCATTCAATTTACCCCTCATTGCGGACGAAAACTTTGAAGACCATAGCATCACACTAGAAGGCACGGAAATCAGCCAATTGGGTTGGCGTGACGGCCTACTTGATCCCACCCCACACGCAGCTGAAACGCATATTCCACTACATTACAACCTCTTTGCCCACGACGCCTTGATCTATCATACCCCTAACCCCACTAGCGTCATCCTGCGAGGCAAAGCATCTGCACCCTGCATTGCCGTACATTACCGTGATCTCCCCTATCTGGGACTGTGGACTCCTGCTGATAAACAAGCGCCATTTATTTGCATAGAGCCCTGGGCAGGTGTCATGGACTGTGCCGAACATGACGGACAATTAGAAAATAAACTTGGTATCCAGCATCTCGCTCCACACGCTGATTGGCGCCGTTACTACGACATTCAAATCCAAGGAGCCTCTCAAGCATGAACATCCAAGCCATAGCCTTTGATCTTGACGGCACCCTATGCGATACCTTACCTGACCTTGTCTCTGCCGCTAATGCCAGTCGCCAGCACCTTGACCTACCTGCCCTACCAGATGCTCGCATAGAAAGCTATGTAGGAGATGGTATTCCGCGCCTCGTACATCGTTTACTCTGTGATAACCGCGAAGGCGAAGCACCGGCCGCACTACACGAAAAAGCCTATCGTTACTTCACCGACTACTATCGTGAGCACCTGTGTGTTACCAGCCGCCTCTACCCCGAAGTGGCAACAACACTAGAAGCGTTACGTGCCCAAAACCTCTCACTTGCCGTCATCACCAATAAAAATGAAGCGCTCGCTCATAGTTTGCTTCGTCAATTGGGCATTGCTGATTACTTCCGTCTCATTCTTGGCGGCGACAGCCTATCAGAGAAAAAACCGCAGCCACTGCCTCTCCTAACAACGGCAAAGACGCTCGGAATTTCTCCTCCCAACATGTTAATGGTCGGCGATTCCGCTAACGACATTTTGGCTGGTAAAGCGGCAAACTGCCCTGTTGCCGCAGTAACCTACGGCTACGCTGACATCAAAACCTTACAACAACAAGAAAAGACACAAGCCAACTACCTCATTGAGCACTTCGCACAACTGTTACAAATACTCTAAGCACAAATAACCATCTAACAAACAGAAAAGCCAATAAATTTTGCCGCGTCCTGCGGCAAAATCGATTAAACTTTCCGCCTTTATATCCGCACAACCATCAGGAAAAATATGACAATAAACATCGGATTCCCTCCTGAAACCGTCATCATCTTTATCGTTCTTGCCATGGGCGCCATTACCATTGATTTGTATGCCCACCGCAAAGATAAACCACTAAGCCTAAAAAGTGCCGCATTATGGACACTATTCTGGGTTGCCATTGCCATCATCTTTGGTATCTACCTGTGGCTACATCACGGTGCGACGGCAGCGCAGCTTTTCTTTACCGGATATGCACTAGAAGAAGTCTTATCCGTTGATAACCTATTCGTGATGATGGCTATCTTCACATGGTTCAAAATTCCAGAGAACTACCGTCATCGCGTACTCTATTGGGGCGTTATTGGTGCCGTTGTCTTTCGCATGATCTTTGTAGCTATCGGCACCAGCCTGATGGCGCTTGGCCCCTTTGTGGAAGTCATTTTCGCACTTATCGTGGCTTGGACTGCCGTCATGATGCTAAAAAGCAACGACGATCAGCAATCTATCGAAGACTACTCCGAACATATGGCTTACCGTATCGTGCACCGCTTCTTTCCCGTTTGGCCACATCTGCACGGACATAATTTTTTCTTAAACGGACAAGAACTAGAAGCGGCTCGTCACAGCTATCCCGAAGCACACTTGGAATTAGCAGGCGAAGACCCGCGTCATCCCGAACGCAGCCAACCGCATCCCTTGAAAAAAGGAGCACTTGTTGCAACTCCGCTTTTCCTTTGCCTTGCCGTTATTGAGCTGACCGACGTCATGTTTGCCTTCGACAGCGTACCCGCCATTCTCGGTATCAGTAAAGACCCTTTAATTGTTTATAGTGCAATGATGTTCGCCATACTCGGTCTGCGAACCTTGTACTTTGTACTCGAAGCAATGAAAGACGCACTGGTTCATCTAGAAAAA
Organism: Cardiobacteriaceae bacterium; assembly: GCA_030527905.1. GTDB lineage: Bacteria > Pseudomonadota > Gammaproteobacteria > Cardiobacteriales > Cardiobacteriaceae > Cardiobacterium. The sequence goes on along the minus strand of JAUMZX010000055.1, from coordinate 1,285 downwards.
GCCGTCATTGTCCTACTCTTCTTCATTGCCGGTAAACTTGGGCTCTCTGCCAGCGACCATTTCTTTCACCACGGTTACGACATCAGCCCTAAAGTATCACTCATCATCGTCCTTATCGTGCTCTGCTTAGGTATTGGCTCCTCTCTCTTTTTCCCCGCGAAACAGCTTCCCTCCAAGCATTAGGAACCACCATGAAAAAATTTCTCCATTCCCTCACCTTACTTGCCGCCCTAAGCAGTAATCTACTCATCACGGCCAACGCACAGACAGCAGAACAAGAAAAAAGAATTGCTGAAATTCAGTCTCAAGGACAGGTTGGTCCTAAAACCATTGAGCTTGGTCCACAAGCCTCGTTACAGCTACCGAAAGATATGCTGTTTATAGATAAAAAGGGTGCCAATGAAATCATGGAAATCTATGGAAATACCGTTGACCCTGAACGCTACGGCATTATCTTTTCTGAGGATCAAGGATGGTTGGCCGATCTGACTTACATAGAATCTGGCTACATCAAAGATGATGATGCGCAAAGTTGGAATATAGACGAACTCTTGCAAAATATAAAAGACAGCGCGGCAGAACAGAATAAAACCCGCATGGAAAAAGGTATTCCTAAACTCAACGTTGGGGGGTGGATAGAAAAACCGCGTTATGACAAAACGACACACCGCCTGATTTGGTCAATTGATACACGACAAGAAGGCGATAGTGACCCTTCCATCAACTACAATACATTTATTTTAGGCCGCTACGGCTTCATTAGCCTGAATTTCGTAACCGATCTCGCTGATATTGAACAAGACAAACCTATAGCACAACAAATCCTAAGTTCCATTGAATTTCATCCCGGACAACGCTACAGCGATTTCAACTCTAGTACGGATAAAATCGCCGAATATGGTCTTGCAGCCCTTATTGGGGGTATTGCAGCAAAAAAACTCGGGCTTATCGCCGTCATTGTTGCGTTTACACTAAAATTCAGCAAAATCTTGATTGTTGCTGCCGTTGGTCTTATCTACGGCATCAAAAAATTCTTTGGTCGCAATCGCTCAGACGATTAATCCCTGTCGTCCTATCAAAGAAGCCATTGCATTTATCCGCAATGGCTTCTTTGGCAGTTTTCCCTTACTCCAACATACCCTATAACCATAAGCTAAGCGCATCCACTAAAACAAAAAAGAAATACTGCCAATACAACAAATCTCGTAAGCGGCAATAAAAAAGCGTATCTATAATCTGTAGGAAATCGGAGCGTTGTTTACATTTTTGAGATTTGTTTGCTTTT